>JACOTG010000176.1 GCA_016178505.1 Planctomycetota bacterium | reverse complement strand
TCTACACGGAGTTGGCAAAGACGCCCGAAGGCCTCGAGATGGCGCGACGCATCTACGCGAAGGCGCGTCCGACCTACCACTCGGTCTCGACCGGCACGATCGACGACATCCTGAAGTGGGAGCCGCCAAAGGGGGCGTGAGGGACGCGTCGAGCCCGGCTATCGATTCCAGTGGATCTCGACGTGGGTCGAGCCGTTCGGGTCCATCTGTGTCGCGATCAAGTCGGGATCGCCGTCGTTGTCCAGATCGACGCCGAGCAGGACTGGCCCGTCGAGTGTCGTCCGAACGGGCGGCGCGGTGCCGTACCGAGGGTCGGCCGAGGAGAAGTGGCCGGTGCCGTCGTTCAAGAACAGGAGGTTGGTCGCGTCGAAGATGCTCGGTTGGACGATGTCCAGATCACCGTCCCGATCGACGTCGACGAGCGCGCAGACATTCGCGAAAGTCGCAATTAGTGGGACTCGCGATCGGCGATCTTGTGCGGTTCCCCACGTTTCATCGACGAAGGCACCGCCGCCTTGGTTGATCCAGGTTCGAGTCTGGCCATAGTCTGTAGTCAGCACGAGGTCCAGGTCGCCATCGTCGTCGATGTCACCCGAGACGATGTAAGTGAACGAGGAGTACAGATCCGGCGACGGTGGCAGAGATGTTCCAGGGCCGTTCGTGCCTTCGGTGAAGAACCCATGGCCGTCGTTGACATGCAAGTGAGTGTACGGGCCGATGATCGAAAGAATATCGACGTCACCGTCACCGTCCAAGTCGCCGATCACTCCACAAGAGCCGCCCGGTACAGTATGATCGAATGCCCAGCCGGTGCCTGGTCCGTTTGTCGCGTCCCGAAATCGGCCGAGCCCATCGTTTAGCAAGAGGTGGCAATTATAGCCGAACGCAAGCAGGTCGGGACTGCCATCACCATCGAAGTCGGCGACGAACAGATTTGTCCACGTGCAACACTGTTGGGCGGGAGGCGTACCGTAAGTCGATCCGTCACTTCCATTGGTGAACATCCCTTGTCCATCATTCAGCAACAGCCCGATCCGTCTTTGCAATACTCCACCTACGTAACCTGCGGAGGTGTAGGCTACGTCGAGATCGCCGTCCCCATCGGCGTCGAGCGCCGCGATCTGAAAGCCCGGTGGAGGGTTAACGGTTGGAAGTCCAGTAGTTGTTCCAATGGTCCCGTCCCCAAAGATACCGTGGCCGTCGTTGATGAGAAGTCGAAAGAGCCCGCCATTCCCGTCCCAAATCAGCACATCGAGATCGGCGTCACCGTCAACGTCGATGGAAGTCGCAAGAAACGGATTGATCTCGTTCGGCAGAAGCGTGGTCCATTCTCTGCTGAAGTCCCCTCGGCTCCCATTTCCGATGATCCGCGCCTCGGTCCGCGTCAACGTGATTCCACTCGGCGCGCGATCATCCCTCACGGCGGCCTGGAAGTAGACGTGATGGTGCAGGAGTCCGGCCCGGGCTGGGACGGCTATGCTGGTGTCATAGTGACCCGACGCATCCAGGCGAGGACCGGACGCGCGAATGCCATCCCCCAGAATGATCGTTCGGGACGGTGCCAGGCACCACTCGCCGAAGCGGGTCAGCCGTCTGCCTGCGGTCGGCGAGGCGGCGAGGAGTAACGGCGAGTTCGGCGATCCGACGACTGTGATCGGAAGAGTCAGGCCAATGTTGGCACTTCCGATCTCGAGGCGCGCGAAGGGCGATGGGACGTCTGACGCACTAACTTTCGAGGTCCCAACGCATGCAAGAAGAGCCGCGACCACAAGCACTCGAGCCGGTCGAATATCTCTCATCAGACTCCTCCATGCGAGACCCACGCTCGAACACAACGCGTGTCGGGTGCTAGTGGGCGTCTCTCCGGTGCTCACAATTTGCATTGTAATCAAGGGTTGTTGTTGTAGGTGAAGACCCACGCTCGTCCGGCCCGTGGGAACTTTCGGTTGATTCCGAAAACAGCCATTCCGGAAGCACGAAACCCATTCGCGTCGAACAGAATGGTACCGGGAGACCCGAGGAGGGATTCGGAATGGCAATTCTGGAATGCAAACATTCCTGGACCCGAAAGCGTCGTGCCGAAGTAGCCCTTGGTGGCATCGGGAGCAATCGTATCCGTGGGCGCGTCGATGCGGATCGTGGATTCGATCTGCGGCGGCGGCAGCAAGGGATTGTAGCGATACACATACACACTTCCACCATCGATCACTCCACCCGGATCGGCACCCGGGGCTCCGACGAGGAAATGCACAGGCCCGGTGCACGTCGTCCCATAGACGTAGCCCGCGCCGGATACTGCAAAGCCGAACATGGCACCCAGAGTCGTGCCGATGGGAGCCGGGCTCGTCACTCGGTCGGTGGTTGGTGTTCCGGTGAAGACGTCGTTGAGCACGACGATGCTCCCCTCGTCGACTCCGACGGTCATGTCGTATGGCGCGCCAGCGACGATGTCGGCGGGAGTGCTCGGCGCGTTGACGTTGCCTGGGACTGCAACACTGAATCCCAGGGCCGAGCCGGGCGGTACGAGAGTCGGCGATAGCGGAAGAGTCGCGAGTGTCGGAATCGCCGTCGGAGGGTTGACGGAATCGCACGTCATGGGCTGTGTGAGGACGAGAACATACCCGGGGCCGCACATCGAGCACGCCTGTCCGACGACTCTGGGGTTTTGGGGACATCCCGCGATGAGCTCGAGCCGCGTCGTCGAGGGATCGACGTCACCTGCCGCGAGCGACCATCCGATATAGTCCGTGAGTTGGGACGTGGTGGGTGTGAAGCGGTACATTTCGACCGGCAACAAACCGAGAAGCGTGTTGAACCCGTCGTAAACATGAATATAGCTCGCCCCTGGCGAACTGACCGCGACATCCGGCAGACCATTTCCGCCCGGGCACGGTAACCCCCAGTCCCCAACAATGGCAATTGCTTGACCGAATCGTTCGTTCACGAAAAAAGTCGGGAGCGGAGAGTTGATCCGGCGTGTCGGGCGCGTGTCGACAGCGGCGCCGGATGCGCCGGAATAGGAAAAGACACTTCCGTGTCCTGAGTTCGCCAATGGCGCACCGATCAAGAAGTCGAGCGTGCCGTCACCGTCGAGGTCAGCGATGGCGATCGAGGTTCCAAACCGGGCACCCGGCTCCGGACTGTCCATCACTCGAAGCACAGCGTAGGGGCTCACACCTCGGATAATGAAGACTCTACCGGTATCGGGAACGGATGTTTCATCGTCGTCAGGGCCGCTGCCGGCCACATCGACGTCCTCGCTCGGCACGATGTCGGCTGACGGCATTCCGACCGCGAAATCGTTGACGCCATCGCCGTCGCTGTCGAAGCCGGTGACGACGACTTCGGCAAAGTACCGTCCCGAGAACGTGCCTTGGACTCGCGCGATTGGTGCCGAGTTGGTCCCCACATTCGGATCGAATACCCTTACTTCGCCCGCTTCCCGAATCCCGCGCGGATCGGCAAACGGGGCGCCGGCTGCGATGTCAGGTAGATCGTCGACTTGTCCCCACTTTCCGAGTCCACAGACGGCGTATCCGAGTTCGTCGAATTGGGCGGACACTGGGCTTCCAACCGAGGCCTGAGTCCAGAACAAGAACGGGGGAGGCGCCGGTGCTGGCTGCGTCCAGTCGACGACGCCGACATATCCTGTCTCCGGGCGGGTTACACCGCCAGGTAACATTGCGGTGTGCGAGGGCGCTCCAACAATGAGGTTCATCGAGCCGGTCCCGTTCAGCGAGAGCGTCGGACTGAGCGCGAAGCCCCATTGATCGTTGTTTGGTGCCGCCGGAGGCCCGGCGACGCCGATGTCGTACACATAGGCGAAATCAACACTCGGACTCGACTTTCTGAAAATGGACACGCGACCCGCGGGCGCCGGGGCGGCTGGAGGAAAGGTTCGTGTCTGCGGTTGACCGATGGCAAGGCCAATCTGTGCGGCACCATTGGTGCACTGGATCAATGGAAAGGCTATCGCCTGTCCAAATCGGGCACCGCCAGCGACGATCACCTCAGCGCCAGTCGGAAAGACTCGAATGGGCATGTCGTTCGACAGCCCGGTTCCCGTGTACGCACGCACGGCGCCCGTCCTACCGGATGCGCCCGCACCGGTTTGAGCTAGAGGAGCACCTACTAGAATGTCTGGAAGCATATCGCCGTCGACGGTGCCGTTTCCAGCGACCGAGAACCCAAAGTTCTCGCCAGGATCTCCAGCGATTGGTGCCGTTCCGTCCCAGGATTTCAAGCTAGCAACTGTGTTGGCGACGATCTGAGTGTTCATCAGATATGCCTTTCCGCGGCGGTCGGCAAATGCCCCAGGCGCTCCGACCACGAACTGCGGAAACGAGGTCCCTCGCGCAAGTCCGGCATAGGCGAGTGAGAACCCGAACTTCCACCCAGCCACGATCGACGTGGGAAGCTCGGGGACTTCAACCGTCGCGGCAGGTGGGACAGGCGGTCCCGATGCGACGGTGTCGTTCGTGAATGTGAGTTGATAACTGTCGTAGATGAACACAACGCCCACATTGAAGACTGTGGAGCTTCCCGTGCCGACTTGACGATCGGCGAGCGGCGCACCAACCGCCAGCTCGTCGCGAAACTTTCCGTCCGCATCGGCATGATCGAGCGCGACCTGTACATTGCCGCTGCCATCAACCCAGGTCACGTTTCCCAGAAAACAAGTGCTGTAGCCGAACGCGTCTTGCGCGGCCGGTGCCGGCGAGTGGAGCTCCCGGATGAGCGAACCATCCTTGCCGGAGATGATCAGCACGGCGCCGGTATTCGGTTTGTCGTTCAACCGACCGTCGTCGAACCCTTCGCAGATCACGAGGTCGTTCCACCCATCGCCGTTGATGTTGCCCCGAACGGCGAGCGAGGCGCAAGGTTCACTGATCGAGTATTGCAGGATCGGCTGCGCGATCGAGATTCCGGTCCCGTTACCGAGGACCGTGTCTTTGTGGAATAGCTGCGCCGGCATCTGAGCGACTCCAAAGGAAGCCGGCAAACATATGACGACGACGGTGGAGAGTACAGCGAATACGAAACGAGACCTTGCGAACGCGTTCATTGTCACCCTCCCTTGGCTAACGAGTCATTCATCACAACTTCCCCGAACGATGGCCGCATTAGAGCGGAAGGGGGGGGGGGCTCGTCAAGTTCAATATCTGCAATCGAATCGTGAACGGCCCAAGATCGGGGCTGGGTCTCGCATCAGTGGGTGCACTTCGTGCGGCAGCTGCCGAACTCGCTGCGGCCGGAGCAGATGGCGGATCTCGACGCCGCGTTTCACTTCACGACCAGCGGCAACAGCGAGGTCCTCGTCGAGTGGCTGACGCG
>JACOTG010000175.1 GCA_016178505.1 Planctomycetota bacterium | reverse complement strand
TTCCTTCGTGAGCAGCCCGAGCCGTTCGATCGGGCCGGTGATCTTTCGCGTGAGGAGCGTTCCAACGAAGATCGAGAGCCCCGCGATGAGCGCGCCGAGGAGCAAGAAGTACTTCGTGACGCGGTCGAGAAAGCCAGCGGCCTCTTCCGCGGGCACGGCGACGCCGATGAGTCCCAGCGTGGCGCCCTTTTGGTTCTGTAGCAGGCAATAGCCGACGTGATAGTCCTCGTTGCGGATGCGGCGATTCAGCTCGTGGGTGCCGCCGCGCTCTTCGAGCGTTCGCAACGTCTCTCGCGTCGCGGCGATCGCGCGAGGGCTCTTCTCCTCGGAGTCGTCGAGCGTGGCGAGGTATGGATAGCCCTTCGTCGTGTAGACGAGGATCTCGGCGCCGCGTCCGCCTTTTTCCTCCTTCGCGAGGAGCGCGAGGAACGCGGCGTCGAGTGGTTCGCCGACGAGGAGATCGTGTCCGCGCCCGCGAGGGCGCTCCAATCGCGCGCCGAACACGACGAGATCGCCCGACGCGGAATAGACGTCGTTCTCGTCGACCGCGTTCGCGACGCCGAGCATCGACGAGCTCGCGACCGCATCACCGCCCAACTCGGAGGAGACCGGTGTCGTCGCAAACCCGCCGTCCGGCTTGGCACGGTTCACGTTCACGAGGACGAATGCGTTCTTGTGCTCGGGGAAGCGATCGTTGCGAAGCTCGGTCAGCCTTGCACGAATCGCGTCGACGCGCACGTCGGCTCCGTCTGCGATGCGCAACAAGTCTTGAAGTTGGTTGTCGCGCCACATCGCGTCGGTGGCGAGCTGCACGCGATCGCGTCGGTCGCGGATGCCGTCGAGAACGGTTTTCAAGCGGGAAACCGCCTTGTCCGAGAGCCGGGCCTCCACGTTCGCGCGAATCAAATTGTTGAACAGCGGAAAGAGCATGCCGAGCGGAACGATGCAGACGATCGCGAAGGCCGCGGCGAACTTCCAACGCAGGCGGGGGCCGAGGTCGAAGAGATCGAGAAGGATCACGACCGCGAGCGGAACGAGGAATCCGAGGAGCAAGTAGGAGCCCCACGTGCGAATGAGCAGCGGGATCGGGCTTGGCTCGAACGGCGAGGCGACGTCGATTCGCCCGAGGCCGGTCGGTTCCGGCGCGACGAGCGAAGCCATGAGGAAATCCCCGTTGGTGAGGCGCTCGCGGCGAATCGGCGGCGTTGCTTCGGTCTCCCCGGGTGACGCAGACGACGGACGCGGATGGACGCTGAATCGGAGCGACGCGAGATCGGCGCGCGACTCGTTTGCGAGCACGAGGAGGCCCTGCGCGTCGATCACGACCTCCTTGAGATCCGGATACGCAGGCTGCACGAGCGTACCGAGAGTCATGGCGTAGAGTCGAAGCTGCTCGCTGCGTTTCTTCTCGATCGAGATTGATTGGATCTCGTGCTTGCCGTCGACCGGCAGTCGCAAGATGTCGACGTGAGCGACGTTCTCTCCGTTCGGCGTCAGCGGGAATCGGAACGCAACGCGGCTGTTCATGATGCCCGGGTGACCCTGCGGCCATCCCTTTTCCGCGTCGTCCACGTCGACGCCCGAGAGGAGCATCGTCGTCTGTTCACTTCCCCCTTCGTATCGCACGTGCACCTCGGCGACCGGAGCGCCGGTCGGTGACGCGCTCGGCGTGGGATGCGCCTTCAACGTGGCGTAGACGATCCAGAGCACGTCGGCGTGCGCGTTGACCTCGGGCTTGACGAACGGCTTGTCGTTTTCGATCTGCGCGGCAAACCCGTCGAACCCCTGGCGCACCATCTCGACCGGAACGCCCACCAGCGAACGATGCGCGATCGGGAACGTCATGAGAGCGGCGCCGACCTCGCGAGTGATGCCGAGAAGCCGCACCGTTTCCTGCGGCGATTCCACGGCAAGTTCGATCGAATCGATCGCGACGGAGCGGAGGTTCGTTGGAACGTCCACGATCAACTCGTCGGTATGTTGTTGGAGCAACGAGCCCGGAAGACCAATCCGCGATGCAATTCGCAAGTTCGGCGCCATCGACTTCGCGTGGTCGTAGGGAATGCCTTGCACCGAGTAATCGGCGGTGTACCCGAGCTTCAGCTCGACGGGCCGGCGCTCGCCGTTCTCGAAGACGATCGTGAATCGGCCGACCGTCGAATCCGACGCGCGCGACGGATCGGACGCCGCCGACGTCCCGGGCACGGAGAAGATGAAATGCACTCGATCGGCGCGCACGGCCTTCGGTGCGGGGAAGACGAACGAACCGGCGCGGAAATCGAAGCCGTCGCCGTAGTCGAGGTAGGGGGTCACCTCCGCAGTTTTCTGCGTGCCGACGTCCGCGAGGCGCAAGCATTCGTAGGCGAACGCTTCGCGGTGGGGCACGCGCTCGCCGCGGAGAAGCCGGAGCAGCTGGTCTTGCCCCGTCGACTCCGAGAGATCGAGGAGCTGCTTCGACGCCACCTCGTCGAGGACGCGGCGAGTCCGATCGACGCGCTCGGTCAAGCGCACGCGCTCCGTCTCTTCCTGGTTGCTCGCGACGAGCGTCGGAACGAGCGTCGTGAGTGCAAGGGCAACCACGAGGATCGAGGCGACCGTCAGTTTCCAAGTCAACGTCTTCGAATACCAGCGGACGGCGAACGCGTTGAGGACGAACGTGAAGATCGCAAGCCCGGCGATCAGCGTGACGGCCCACAGGATGAGCCGTTCGCCTTCCCAGATGCCGCTCGACGGCGACGGCGTCGGCGGCAACAAGTCACGAAACTCCAGCCGACCGAATCGGGATGGCAAGCGAGCAAGGTCGGTGTGACCGCTCCACGTCATGTAGCTCTTGGTATCGGTTTTCGTCGCGTCGTCGACGTCGTCGAGCGCAACGTCGAATCCGATCGAGAGGCCCGACTTGGGTTCGAGTCCGACGAAGTTGACGAAGGGCAGCACCATCTCGAAGTCGTAGCCCTCGGAGGTCGTCGTGAACGCGACGCGAACGCCTTCGAATTCGCCGGGCCCGAGCACGATCGAGGAGCCATGCTTGAACACGCCCCACGGAAGTCGTGGGTTCATGGGCATGAGGAAGATCTGGTAGTCGCGATCGGAATAGGGAGCGTCGTCCGGTCGACGCCGTTCCTCGGCGCCGCCGGTCGCGAAGAACAGCTCGATTGCATCCTGCGTCCACCAGTCTCGATCGGGGACGCGCACGAGTTGATCGTCTCGAACGGATCCGGCGAGATAGAGGTTGTAGTCGTCCCATGCGGTGTAGATCGTCGCGGAGAGGTCCTTTTCGCCACCCCACGGGCCGCGGTTGACTACGGCGAGGCGTTTGTCGCGAAGCTCGATGAGTCGCGTGGGATCCCACTGGCGCACGTCCCAATCGTCGAGGCGTCCGTTGATCTCCTTCGGGCGATCGGTCTTGAAGCACAACGCAATGGGGCTCGGCGAGAGGGGGGGAGCGGACGCGGCCTTTGCATCCGGCGCCTGGGCGAAACCGTGGGTCGCCGGAAGCGAGAGGACGAGTCCAATCGCGACGCAAACGCGGCATGCATTCACAGGAAAGCGATTATAGCCGTCGCTCGTGCCGCAGGGACACGGCGTCGGGTCGACTTTTCGCGTGCCGCAACGCAAGCGCTGCGGCACAATGTCGCCGTTGGCAGCGACAGGAGAATCGCGCTCGATGACCGACGACAGGGACGCGCACCAGGAGCGACTCCGGCGGCTCACCCGAGCGCTCGATATCACGATCCAGCGAGACGAGGGCGCGCTGACCGAGTCGGACGAGGAATTCCTCGACCGTCACTCCGAGCTTCGTGATCTCCTCGAACCGATGATCCGGGGATCGTCGTCATCTGGCGCTCCAGCCGCCACCCATTCGGCCGAAGCATCGACCGCGACTCCAGCGATGGAGGCGGAATCACCGAGACGCCGCCGACTGCTCCTCGTTGGGATGGCAGCGACGGCGGTCGTTGGCATCGTCGTCGCCATGGCGAGCTTCGTCCTCCAACGACGCGCGAACGATCGGTTGATGGCGGCGCATGCGGATTCTCAGCGAGCCTCTTCGACGATCTCCCAACTCGAGCGCGACCTCCGAATCGTGCGCGACGAGAAAGAGGCGCTGAGCCGCGATCGCGAGCAAGCCAATGCCGAGCGGGTCCGTGCTGCCGAAGAACGCGACGCCACTGCCGGCCGCTCGAGACGGGAAAGCGCGATCGCCGAATTTACGCGTTCGTGGTTCTCGTCGTCGGCTCCCGGGGTCCAGAGCCCGGACGACAGCATCGCGCGAGAGCTCGACCGGGCTGCGGGGCAAATCGACGCATTCGTCGCCGGCGATCCGGATGCGGAGCCGGGGGTTCGCACGTTCGTGGGAATGGGATATCTGCGGGTCGGACTCTGGAGCGCTGCGGCGTTGCAGCTCGAGAAGGCTCGAACCACCGCTCGCGCGAAGTTCGGCGTTCGAAGCCGCGAGGCGATCGATGCGACGACGGGCCTGGCGGCCGCGTACCACGGGCTCGGGAAATGGTCGGATGCCGACCTCCTTTGTCGCGAGCTCGTCGCGGCAGAGCGCGAGATCTTCGGTGAAGCGGCGGCGCCGACGCTCGAAATCGCCGCACGCTGGGCTTCGGTGCTGGCGGACCGGATGGACTTCGAAGGGGCGGAGCGCGTCTTTCGTGACACGCTCGAGGCGGCTCGCGTCGGCCTTTCCGACGACGATGCGTTCGTGATGCGCACGACGAAGCTGCTCGGCGACCTCCTTCGCCGTCGCGGTCGTCTCGACGAGGCTGAGGAACTCCTTCGGGGCGTGCTGGCTCTCGAAACGAAGAGTCTCGGAGCGGCGGACGCGCAGACGCTTTCCACGACCCAGCTCCTCGCAAGAGTGATTCGAGACCGGGGCGATCTCGCGGGCGCCGAGTCCCTTGCCCTCGAAGCGTACGCGGGGCAGGCGCGACTCTCGAGCCAAGACAGCCCTTGTGCAATCGAGACGCGATTCGTGCTCGCGAGCATCTGGTCGCGCCAAGGACGCCACGTCGAAGCCGAAGCGGAGTGGCGTCGAATCCTGGCGATCGAGCGCACTCGACACGGCGCAGGCTCGGTCGAAGCGCTTCGCGGGGTGCACGGTCTGGCGACCACTCTCGTCGACTTCGACCGGGCGCGGGAATCCGGCGAGCTCATTCGAGACGCATGGGCGACGGCGCGATCGACGCTGGGTGACGATAGTCCCGTGACGCTGGATCTCGCAGGTGATCTCGCCGAGTCCTTGTCGTTGGCCGGCGGCGACCGCCTCGCCGAAGCGGCGGATCTGTGGCGCACGACGTCGGAAGCGTGGGCGCGATCCGCCGGCACCGAGCATCCGGCAACGCTTCAAGCGCGGTCGTCGCTCGCGTCCGTTCTCGCTCGCCAATCGCGATGGACGGAAGTCGAGGAGATTCGACGGTCGATCTGGACTTGTCGAGTCCGAATCGACGGCGAGGTTCATCCGCGAACGCTTCGTGCCGCATACGATCTGGCCGATGCGCTCGAAGGCGAAGGTCACGCGGGCGATGCAGAGGCGACCCTCGTCGCCGCCGCGGAGAGCGCGAAGCGAATCCTGCCGCCGGGTTGCGCGGACGGCGCCGAGTTCTCGCGCCGCCGCGGAGCGTTTCTCGCGCGGCAACGTCGATTCGACGAAGCGGCCGCCCTTCTGACCGAGACGCTCACGTCGGCACGCGCGACGCTCGGTGCGAGAGACGCCGAGACGTGCCGCGTGAAGGAGACGCTCATCGCACTCTACGAAGCGTGGGGACGGCCCGATCTCGCAAGCCGGATCCGTTCGGACGACGAGGCACTCGACGGCCTCCGCGAGGTCGATCGACGAACGCCCGCAGGCCCTCTCACTGTTTGGCCGGATGGCACCGATCGACCTCACGGACATCGATGAGGGGACGAAGCTCAGGATCATGAAAAAAGACGAACCCGACACCGTCGAATTGTTGCGGCGATGGCACTCCGGAGACAGCGAGGCACTCGGAGAGATCGTGACGCGCCATTCCGAATGGATCTCCCGTTACGTGCACGGTCGCATCGGAGCCGCCCTCCGCTCGAAAGCCGAAACGGGAGACATCGTCCAGGAGGCATTCCTCGTCCTGCTTCGATCCGGTCCGCGGTTCGTCGTGTCGAACTCCAAGCACTTCCGCTGCGTCATCGCACGGATGATCGAAAACGTGATTCGCGATCAAGTCAACCACTTCAACGCGATCTGCCGCGAGACCTCGCGCGAGCGCCCCTTGTCCGACACCGTCATCGACCTGGATCCCCCGAAGAACGCCGTGCGCCGGCCGAGCGAGGAAGCGCAAGAGCGAGAGAACGAAGCGTTCATGCGACTCGGGCTCGAGCTTCTCGAATCCGACGATCGTCGGGTGATCTTGCTTCGCTACTTCGACGAATTGCCGTTTGCCGCCGTCGGGAAGTACCTCGGAATCACCGATGCCGCGGCGGCGATGCGATTCCGTCGCGCACTCGCTCGCCTCGGGAAGATGGTTGCACTCTTGCGAAAGGGACGGCTCGACGAAGCGCTGGCAGCGACGGATGGCACCGGCGATGGGGGGGCGTGCGATGGAACCGAACCGGACTGAAACCGAAAGACGAGGGGCCCGGCGCATGCCGAGCCCCTCGCGTGATCGGACCGTTCAGCTCAACTTCTTCGGGCTGATGATCACGTTTTCGGCCTTGAGTCCCTTGTCACCCTGAATGATGTCGAACTCGACTTCGGTTCCGTCTTCCAGCGTCTTGAAGCCCTCACCGGAGATGTTCGAGTAATGAACGAACACATCCTCGCCTGAGTCCTGCTGAATGAACCCGTAGCCCTTCTTGTTGTCGAACCATTTCACCTTGCCGATTGCCATGGGAACTCCTTGTCTCATGCCCTGCCGCTGATGCAGACATCCCAACCGGTAACCCATCACCACGGAGTGGTGCCGTACGCAATATGAAGAAAGGCGCTCGTCGGGAATGTCACGGCGAGTGCCCCTTGAGTGCGGACAGGCAATGTCCCTCACTGCCTCCGCATTCGGTGTTGCCCACGAGCTCCAGTAACGACGACAAGACGACGCCCGTCGGCGAAACCGATCCCTACTCCCTTCCTCCTGGACCTTCGGCTATTCCCGAGCCGATGTCAGTCGAGTCCCGCGTTTAGCGACGCCGGCCTCGCTCCCGGTCGCGGCCAGGCCCCCCTTGCCGCTCCCGGTCTCCTTCCCCCCCTCGTCGTTGTCCGCCCTGTCCACCACCTTGCCCCTGATGCGGACCCTCTCGTCTCGGTTCACCAGGTCCGCCGCCACCCGGCGGTTGGCCGTCGGCGGGCTTCATCAGTGCTCGATGACTGAGCTTGATGCGACCCGAGTCGTCGACGAGGATGACCTTCACGTCGAGCTCGTCTCCGATCTTCACGACGTCTTGCACGTTTTCCACGTATCGGTCCGACAACTCAGAGACGTGGCATAGACCTTCTTGGCCGGGCAGGATCTCGATGAAGGCACCGAACTCCTTCACCTGGATCACCTTTCCTTTGTAGACCTGTCCGACTTCGACTTCCTTAGTCAGCGCCTCGACGTACTCGCGGGCGCGACGCACGCTCTCTTCCGCGGTGGACGAGATCCGGACCGTTCCGTCGTCTTCGATCTCGATGACGGCGCCCGTGTCTTCCTGGATCTTCCGGACGTTCTTGCCGCCCGGCCCGATGAGCATGCCGATCTTCTCGGGATTGATCTTGATGAGCACCATCTTCGGCGCATAGACCGAGATCGCCTCGCGCGGTTGATCGAGGACCTTGCGCATTTCGGACAGCACGTGGAGCCGGGCGACGCGCGCCTGCTCCAGCGCCTGCTTCATGATGTGGTCCGATAGTCCGGCGATCTTGATGTCCATCTGCAGGCCCGTGATGCCTGCGTCGGTGCCGGCGACCTTGAAGTCCATGTCGCCGTGGTGGTCTTCGTCGCCGAGGATGTCGGTGAGGATGCAGACGTCGTCGCCTTCCTTGACGAGGCCCATCGCGACGCCGGCCACCATCTTCTTGATCTTGACGCCGGCATCCATCATGCAGAGCGTGCCGCCGCACACGGTCGCCATCGATGACGAGCCGTTCGACTCGAGGATGTCCGAGACGATGCGCACCGTGTATGGGAATTCCTCTTCGGCCGGCAGAACCTGTTCGAGGCTCCGCTCGGCGAGAGCGCCGTGACCGATCTCGCGGCGGCCGGGCCCTCGGATCGGGCCGGCTTCACCCACGGAGAAGTGGGGGAAGTTGTAATGCAGCATGTACTTTTTCTTGTACTCCTCGATGAGCCCGTCGACGATCTGCTCGTCGATCTGCGTGCCGAGGGTCGCGACGACCAGCGCCTGCGTCTCGCCGCGCGTGAAGAGCGCGGAGCCATGGGCTCGCGGAAGAATGCCGACTTGGCACGTGATCGGCCGTACCGTCACGAGGTCGCGTCCGTCGACGCGCCGCCTCTGCTTGACGATGATCTCGCGGATGGCGCGATACTCCATCTGCTCGAAGATGGCCTTCAATTCCTTCTTCTTCTCGACGGCCTCCTCGTCGCCTTCGGGAACCATCTCTTCGGCGGCGCGCTGCTTCACCGCGCGAACCGCGTTGCGCCGTTCGAGCTTCGTGGGCGTGAGAAGCGCTTTGACGAAATCGTCCCAGTAGCGTCCCTTGACGTCGCCGTACAGTCCGGAGTCTTCGATGGTGACCGGCGCCACTTCGATCTTGGGCTGGCCGCAGCGTGTGACCAGCTCATCGATCATCGCCACGATCTGCTTGATCTCCGCGTGTGCGTGGCGCAACGCGTCGACCATCACGTCTTCGGTGATTTCCTTCGCGCCGCACTCGACCATGGTGATGGCGTCGCGCGTGCCGGCGACGACGAGGTCGAGCTGGCTCGTCGCGAGCTCGGTTTCGGTGGGGTTCACGATGAAGCGCCCCTCGACCAGCCCCAGTCGTACCGCTCCGATCGGACCGAGGAACGGGACGTTGGAGATCGAGAGCGCCGCGGACGCGCCGACCAAGGCCAGCATGTCCGGATCGTTCTGTTGGTCTGCCGAGAGCACGTTGGCCGAGACTTGGATCTCGTCGTGATACCCCTCGGGGAACAACGGTCGGATCGGGCGGTCGATCACGCGACAGGTCAGAGTCTCTTTCGTCGTGGGACGACCTTCGCGCTTGAAGAAGCCGCCCGGTATCTTGCCGGCGGCGTACGTTTTTTCGCGGTAGTCGACGGTCAGCGGAAAGAAGTCGATTCCCGGCCTCGGATCCGCGCGAACGACCGCGACGAGCACGATCGTGTCGCCGTAACGAATGGTCACGGCGCCGTCGGCTTGTTTGGCCATGAGGCCGGTTTCGATCGACAGGGTTCTCCCGCCGATCACCCGTGAAACGTGGTGAACCATGGGCTCTCCTCAGGCTATCGGCGCAGACCGAGTTTTTGAACGATCGCGCGATAGCGGGCGCGGTCCGAGCGGCTCAGATACTTGAGCAAGGCCGACCGCCGGCCAACCATCATGAGGAGGCCTCGACGCGAGGTGTGATCCTTCTTGTGGTTCTTCAAATGCTCCGTCAGGTATAGGATCCTCTCGGAGAGGATGGCGATCTGTACTTCGGGTGACCCCGTGTCCTGACCGTGGATGCGATGATCGGTGATCAACTTCGTTTTTCGTTCGGCGAGTAACGCCATGCGTCCGTTTCCTTCCGTCTGGTGGGGCGCATCCGACGCCCCGAGTCGACTGTCAACGATTCATTTATTTTTTTGAAGCGCGGATTATAGCGGTCTCGTGATCGAGGGCAATTCCTTTTTGGTGCGGCGTCGACGCCGCGAGAGGCGTTCGAGGCCTTGCTCGTGGCCGCTGTCGAGTTGAAGTTCGTCGGAATCCCGGCTATAAGCGGGGCGATCGCTCGGTCCGAAGGCGGCGGACTCGGTTGGATCACACCCACGGTGAGTGCGGGGCGATTGCGCGACACACGAGGGCCGCGCCCGGCCGGATCGCAACGACGAAGATGGAAGGGAGAAAACCTTGAGCCAGATCACAGCCCCCTATCGCAAGGAATGGGCACTCATCCTCGGTGCGTCGAGCGGATTCGGCGGGGCGACGGCGATCGGTCTCGCGAGAGCCGGTTGGGACGTCTTCGGCGTCCACCTCGATCGAAAAGCGACGCTGCCAAACGTCGAGGCGATCATCGGCGAGATCGAGCGCGCGGGCCGAACCGCGGTGTTCTTGAACGCCAACGCCGCCGATCCGGACAAGCGACGTGAATTCGTCGATGCGATCGCGGAGAAGACGTCGCAGACGGGGTCTCGGCTGACCGTGCTCTTGCACTCTCTCGCCTTCGGCTCGATGAAGCCGTACGCGAGCGCGAATCCCGCCGAGACCATCAAAGAAGCCGACATGAACATGACGCTCGACGTCATGGCTCACAGTCTCGTCTATTGGGTTCGCGACCTCGTCGCCAAAGAGCTGCTCGCTCGCGGCTCGAAGATCTTCGCGATGACCTCCGCAGGCGGACACCGCGTGTGGCCGACCTATGGTCCGGTGTCGGCCAGCAAGGCGGCGCTCGAGGCTCACGTGCGTCAACTCGCCGTAGAGCTCTCGCGTCACGGAATTGCCGCGAACTCGATCCGCGCGGGCGTCACGGACACTCCGGCGTTGCGCCGGATTCCGGGGAACGAGGTCATGATGAAGCGCGCGCTCGAGATGAATCCGGGCGGCCGGCTCACCACGCCGGAGGACGTTGCACAGGCGATCGTCGCGCTCTCGACGTGTCCGACCACGTGGATCACCGGCAACGTCATCGGCGTCGACGGCGGAGAAGACCTCGTCGGCTAGAACCCTCTCCCGATGTCAATCGCGGCGGGTTCGTCGCCTTGCCTCGAGCCACCCTTCGAGCAGCACCTGAGCGGCGATCGCGTCGACGCGTTCCTTCCATCGCTTCGCCGGGACGCCTGCCAGCTTCAGCCGTTCCTGCGCTTCGACCGTCGTGAGGCGTTCGTCCTCCATCTCGATCGGAACGCCGAGGAGCGGGCGCAGCTTCTCGACCCACGCCATCACTTCCTGAGCCTTCGGGCCGAGGGAGTCGTCCATGTTTCGCGGTAGCCCGACCAAGACGATCCCGGCTTCCTTGTCGGCGATCAGCGCTCGAATCTCGGCGACGTCGTCGGCGAACGACCGGCGAGTGATCGTCGTCACCGGCTGAGCCGTGATGCCGAGAGGATCGGATGCAGCGACGCCGATCCTCTTGTCGCCGAAGTCGAGAGCGAGCACGCGGACGTGGGTCATCGCCACGAAGTGTACGTCATGCTTCGCGGCTCCGGAGCTCCGATCCGCGCTGTCCCACGCGACGACTCTCGTATCTCCGAAGAGGATCCTTGGGATGTCGAGCCATACGGCGAGGCGGTGGGACAGGGCCCATTCGCGCGTGGGCGATCGAGCGCTCGCAGGGGGGCTGACGCGAACGGCCTGGCCGAGGGCGCCGCGCATTCCCTCGCGCGAGAAACGCGCCGCGTCGCGTCGCCCGACGGCTCTCGTATCTCCGAAGAGGATCCTTGGGATTTCGAGCCATACGGCGACGCGGTGGGACACGGCCCATTCGCGCGTGGGCCATCGAGTGCTCGCAGGGGACTGACGCGAACGGCCCGGCCGAGGGCCTCGCGCGTCCCCTCGCGCGAGATACGCGTTGCGTCGATTCGCCCGGCGGCTCCGGTATCGTCAAAGATGCGCGTCGAGCTTGGCTTTCCGCAGCTCGTCGACGAGCTTTTTCACCGACTCCGCGTCCGACTTTCGACAGACGAGCGTCGCGTCGGGCGTGTGCACGATGACGAGATGGTCGACGCCGATCGCCGCCACGAGGTGGTCGCTTTCCGTGACGATCACGTTGTTCGAAGATTTCAGCGAAGCGAAGCGGCCGACGACGGCGTTGCCATTTTCGTCCTTCGCGACGTGACGATCGAGGGCCGTCCAGGAGCCGACGTCGTCCCACTGCGCGTCGAGCGGCACGACCTCCGTCGACTGCTCCTTTTCCATGACGCCGACGTCGATGGAGATTCGGGGCACCGTGGAGTACGCGCGTGCAAGCGCGGCGCGGTCGCGCGCGGCGATCGCCGCCACGAGGGGATCGAGCGCGCGCGCGTGCTCGGGCAGCCATCGACCGAGCGCGGCTCGCAGAACGCTCGCGCGAAACACGAACACACCGGCGTTCCAGAAGAAGTTGCCGGATTCGACCATTGCCTGTGCCGCCCAAACGTCCGGCTTCTCGCGAAACTCGGCGACTCGCAGGACGGCGACGCCGTCGACGTCGGCGAGCTTCGGGCCGCGGCGCAGGTACCCGTAGCCCGTGGCGGGATAGGTGGGTTTGACGCCGATCGTCACGATGGCCTGGTTCGACTGTGCGCGCGATCCGGCGATGCGGAGGGCCGCGGCGAACGTCGACCCAGGCTCGATCACGTGATCGGACGGTGTCGTGGCGACGACCGGATCCTCGGTCGGCGATCGGCGGTGCGCGAGCGCCCACGCGCACGCGAGCGTGATCGCCGCTGCCGTGTCGCGCCCTTCGGGCTCGATCACGAGATGGTCGGCGTCGAGTTGGGGAAGGCAGGCGCGGATGGATTCTGCTTGCGGGTCTTGCGTCACGACGAAGACGTCGTCGCGTCCCGATGCGAGCTCCGCGCGCTCCACCGCCGCGGCGAGGAGTGCTCGGCCGCCGACGATCGACAACACTTGCTTCGGCCGCTTCACGCGGCTTGCCGGCCAGAACCGCGTTCCCGATCCGCCGGCGAGCACGGCGATTCGCAAGGACTGTCTCCTCAAGAAACCACGCGTCCGGCCGATAGACGAGTAACGAGCAGCGACACCGAATCTCTGCGTCGACCCCGACCGTGGGCGCCGGTATACGGGCGCGCCGGATTCGGTGTCAAGCCGACGGCGCCACGCGATGCCGCTTCGGGGCAATCGGCTTTACAGTTCGAGCGAACCGAATAGAATGCGCCGGGGTTTCTTTCGAGAAGACGAGCGGCGACGCGGCCATCGGGTTGGGTCTCTCGCATTGGGACGGGGTCATCGCCTCGCACCGCTCACCGTCGCCACGAATCACGTGGCGCTCGCGCATCGCGACGGAGGTCGACGTCTTGGGTTCAGCCTCTCTGACGCGTCGTCGATGGACCGTCGTCGCAGCGGCCCTCGTTTCCGCGGTCTTTTCGACGAATGCGCTGGCGGCCGATTCGATCCTGTTTCGCGGCGCCCGAGTGCTCACCGTTTCGGGCGCGCCGCTCGATCCCGGCGACGTGCTCGTCGAAGGGGGAAAGATCAAGGCCGTGGGTGCGCACCTCGAGGCCGAGGGTGCGACGGTGATCGACGCCACGAAAAAGACGATCGCTCCGGGCTTCATCGACGCGAGATCCTGCCTCTACTTACCGAACACGGAGCGGCGTGATCGCGGCGCGTCGGCGGACTGGAACGTTCTCGATGCGATCGATTTCACCGATGATCGCGCTCCGCGTGTTCTTGCGGGCGGCGTTACCTCGGCCTACGTCACCCCCGGGAGCGGCGCGTCGATCGGAGGGCGCGGGGCCGTCGTGAAAGTGAAGCCAACGGACTCGGACGGCGACCGCGTGCTGAAGTCCGACGCGGCGCTCGAGCTCGCGATCAGCGCCGGCGGCGACGTGGCCTCTTCGTCGCTCGGACGGCTCAACGGATACCTTTCGCTTCGTCGTGCGTTCTCGGATGCGAAGGAGTACCGCAAGAGCTGGGAGAAGTACAAGCAAGACCTCGCCGAGTTCGAAAAGAAGAAGAAAGAGCGCGACGAGGCGAGGCAGAAGCGAGAGTCGTCCGAGAAGAAACCCGACGACGCGAAGGACAAGCCCAAGCCCAAAGAAGACAAGCCGCCGTCCGTGGAGCCGCCGAAGCCCGCCGACAAGGGAAGCGATCCAACGGGTGACGCGAAGGACGAGAAGAAGGACGACAAGAAAGAGGATAAGAAGGACGACAAACCCGCGGAGCCGAAGCTCGAGCGTCCGAACAAGCCGGCCGAGGACCCCGCGAAGGAAGTCCTGGTCCGCGCACTCGCCGGGACCATTCCGGTCCGTGTGCTCGCCGATCGAGCCGACGAGATCCTGAACGCGCTTCGATTGGCCGAAGAATTCGAGCTACGGCTCATCCTCGACGGCGTGGGCGAGGGGGGGCGAGTGGCACCCGAACTCTCGCGCCGGAACATCTCCGTCGTCGTCGGACCGATTCTTCGCGGTAGCTCGCCGAGCGTCTCGGACCTTTGGTTCGATCCTCGAGGGCCGGTCACGCTGTCCGAATCGTCGGTTCCCGTGGTGATCGCCTCGGGCGCCGCGACTCAGCGCGGATCGTCGGCGCTGGCGATGCAGGCGGCACTCCTCGTGGGACAAGGAATGGATCGCGCGCGCGCGCTGCGAGCGATCACGCTCGGGGCGGCGGAGGCCCTCGGAGTCGCCGAGCGTGTCGGCTCGATCGAGCCCGGCAAGGACGCGGACCTCGTCGTTCTCGATGGCGATCCGCTCGACACTCGCAGCCGAGTCGAAAGCGTCTACGTCGACGGCCAACGCGTTTTCTCGAACGATTAGCGACCACCAATGACTATTGACGATCGAAGCGAACGGAATGAATCGTGAGCAGAGGATAGCGATGAGCGACTCGGTGGTGCACGCGATCCGGGTCGGCGCGATCGGTCTCGGAGTGGCCGTCGCTGTCGTGGCTGCGTGGCCTTCCGCCGCGGCGCCGTCGGCCCCGCGGCGCGTCTCGATTCGAGCCGCGCACGTCATCCCCGTGATTGGCGAGCCGCGCTCACCGGGCGTCGTCACCATCGAGAACGGCAAGATCGTTGCGGTCGGCGGCGAGGCGCCTGCGGGAACCGAGATTCTCGACTTCCCGGAGGCGACGATCGTGCCCGGCTTCGTCGATGCGCATTCCCATCTCGGCTGTCCGTTCGACACCGACGACGACGTCGACGCGTTCGACGACCGTATGCGCGCGATCGATGCCTTCGATCCGACGTCCGATGCGGTGAAGAGTGCGCCGCTCGCCGGGGTCACGACGATCGTGTTCGCGCCCGGAGAAAGCAACGTGGTCGCCGGCGTCACGTCGACCCTGAAGACCGGTGGATCGCGGGTGCCCCTTCGCGCCGAGTCGGGTGTGCAACTCACCATCGGATCGGAGGCGACTCGGCCGCTTCGCGCGCCGACGTCGCGCATGGGCCTCGTCGCGATGCTGCGCGATCGGCTGCGGAGGGCAGGCGGCGATCCGAAGTCTGCGCTCGCGCGCATGCTGCGGGGCGAGATTCCCGCTCTAGTTCACGCGCGAACCGCGTCCGAGATCGTTGCGGCGATCGATCTCGCTCGCGAATTCGATCTGAAGGCGGTTTTCCTTCACGTCGACGAGGGATATCGAGTCGCCTCCGAGCTTCGCGGACGAGGGCCCGTTGCGTGCGGACCGCTGACGCCCG
>JACOTG010000174.1 GCA_016178505.1 Planctomycetota bacterium | reverse complement strand
GGCCGCGCAGCCGTCGATGGTGTCGAGGAAGAACTGATCGAACAGCAAGCTCTCGCGGCCCGGGAACACGGTCGGATCGGTCCACAGCCCGATGCGCTTCTGCACCGACGGAAACGGCGACGGCAACGACGTTCGATACGCGCTACCGCACGCGCTCGAGACGCTCAGCACCGACTCGAGGTACTGCGGCGGCGCTGCGGTGTTCGTGCTGCAAGGGCAGAACTGGCGAACCACGTCGATCGCCGCCTGCGTGACCGGCTCTTCGAACTCGCAGATCGCCGGAAGGTTGGCCCAACGATTGTGACGGACCGCTTCCTGCGAGCCGCCGCCGATGCTCGGCGGAAGCGCACTGCTGTCGATGACGAACCCGGCGCCCGGCCCGACGAAAACGTACGACTGATCGGGATGCGCCGGCGCCGCGCCGACGGGGCGAGCGGACACGGGGCCGTGCTCGAAGATGTCGCAGTCGTGATTGAGGCCCCACGCGGCTGCGAATTGCGGCGCCGGGCTCTGGCACAGATGCGAGTAGTCGATGTAGCCCCAGAAGTGAACGCGATTGCCGAATCGCGCGGCGCACGGGGGAAGGACGCACGTGTTCGCGCCGGCGTGCTGGATCAGGAACGTGCTCGGCACGAGGTCTCCGTTCAGGAGAAATCGATGAACCTGCGAGTTCGGAAACGTCGATCCCGGAGCGATCTCGAGCCACGTGCGCGAGTAGTGCGCCCGCATCGTGTCGCTCCAGAGGACCTGCGCCGCGGCCCCGCACGTCCGGATCGTGTACCGAATCAGGTAGATCCCGCACACTCGATTGCCGGCCGCGTCCGTGACCGGCTGCGGGGCGGCGATGTCGACGCACACGCGAACGTCGATGCGCGGCTGGCAGTTGTCGAAGCAGATGAACCGGATCTCCTGCTGGATCGCCGGGAAGTCCGGCAGCCGCACGTCGGTTCGCTGACAACACGGCCCCGTCAGGTTGTCGGGGAAGCACTGTGCCGCCGCCCCCTCAGCGACGAGCGCAGCGAACACGAGAGCCAAGAGCACGCGAGGAATCCAGGAACAACGAAACACGTTCATTGGAAAACCTCCTTTCACCCGCAACCATTGCGGATGAGTACTCGAAAGACAGGGACGCACGACTCGGTCGCCAACGAGTGCTACTCCTCGATCTTCGGCGGCGCTGGGCCGCTCGGCTCGGAGCCGTGGCGCACGGTGCCCTCGGGGTCGCCCACACCGAAGCCGCCGAACTCGAGACCGAACGCGCTGCGCGTGAACGAGAAGACCGTCCACACGTCGCCCGAGTCCGGCGCGTCCGACGAGTTCGAGAGCGTCATCGTTGCGGTTCGGACGACGCGGCCGAAGCGCTTCACCTGGACGGTCACGGCCGTCGAGCCGAGGCCGTGATCCCGGAAGTAGTGTGCGATCACCTTGTAGGTGCCGGGCGTCGTCACGGTGTCGAGCGTGATGTTCTCCTCGGCGCACGTCGTGATGCAGTCGCGATCGAGGCTCGGATTGTCGCTCGCGTCGCCGATGACTCCGAAGTCGGGGCTCAAGTTGTAGTAGGCGCAGTCTCCGAGGTAGTGCCAGCCGGCGAAGCCCGAGCCGTCCGGCGGTCGCAGGTGCAAGTCGACGTCAGCGCCGACCAGCGGCCACGTCATCTTGATCTCGATGGCCTTCGGCGTGAACCGCTTTTCTTGGCTCAGGAAGTAGCCGGTCAGCGTCGTTCCGCCGCCCGGCGTCGCGGGCGCCGCGGTGTTCTTGCCGGCGATCACCCAGCGGTACACGGTGTCGAGATCGGCGTCCGCGAAGAGCGGCGTCCACATCGCGTCGGGAACGGTGTAGCTCGTTCCGGCGAACGGGCCGAACTCGTCGTAGTGCGCCCAGTCGTCATGCGTGATGAGCAGGCGGAACTCGTTGTTCTCGAAGCCGGCCGTGGGATCGCCGTTCTGCGCCCACGTGAATCGCGCGCCGACGACGGGAGACAGCACCGCGTCGTCCGCGGGCGTGAGCGCCTCGGGCGCCGCGTCGTTCATCGCGAAGACACCGGCAGCGCGAACGAGCAGGCGCGTGCTCGGCGCACGCTCGGCAAGCGACTGCCATAGTCGCGGCAGCGAATTGTTGGCATCTCGATTCAGCAACGTCCACATCTGTGAAAACGTCCGACTGATCTGGTCGCGCGCCGTCGAGTCCGTCGACGTGTCCGCGGCGCCGTCTTGGAGGTCCCACAGGGCGCGCATGACAGTCAGCTCGTTGGCGTATCCGAGGCCGGCTCCGCCCGTCGCCGGATCCTCGATGCTCTGCGTCACGGTGATGTCCTCGCGGTCTTCGTACAAGAGATCGCCGGCGCGAGGCACCGTGGGCAGCGCAATCGAATGCTCCATCTGCAAGCCGATCGAGAACCACGTCGCGCAGCCTTCATTCCACGCGAGGCGAATGCCTTCGGCCTTGCCATGTGCGCCGATGGTCGACGTGGCCGACGAATGGGTGCCACCGCACGAGTCGTCGATGTCGCGCACCTGTCCGTCCTGCAAGACGTAGTGGCCGAACTCGTGGCAGAGGACGTCCCAGTCGAAGGCGTCCAGGTCGAGGATGTGCAGTTGATCGGCGGCCGCGCATTGTCCACCGGGGGCCGCGGCGCAGTCGGCGGGACGCACGTGGTCGCCGCAGAACGCGCTCGTGGGGCTCATCGCCGGAATCATCGACGGCATGACGATCGGGATCTTCGGAAGGAGCGTTCCGCGCAGCACCTTTGCCTCGGCCGCCGCTTGGAGGAGGGCATCGAGTGCGGCGAAGTGCCGCGATTCGAGGCTGTCGCCGACGCCGCCGCCAAATACCGGAGTGCCCGTGGAGAGATCGCCGAGGTCGAGGTCGACGCCCGCGTAATTCGCGGTGATCCCGGACTCCAATCGATAGGTCGTCGCCGTCGTGGCTCCGATCGACGCGACGAGGTTGTTGTAGATGGCGCAGTGGATCACGAGCTTGACGTCGACGTCGCTGGCATCGGCGTCCACCGGATCGGGCACGGGCACCGTCGCGTCGATGCGACCGGAGCTGTCGGTGTGCGTGGTGAGCAGGAGCTGATCGGGGCCAGGCGCATCGTCGTCGACGACGTCCACTCGCACGAGCCGCATCGGATGACGAGTCCCCGCGAGGTCGCGATAGAAGAGTCGCGCGCGAACGCGAACGTCGCGCGCGGCGAGACCGTAAGGTGCGGGCGGCGCTTCGCCGGCCGCGCCGAATTCGGGCGCGAACACGGCTTCGAGGGCCGGATCGCGCACGGGCTCTTCCTCGGGCGCGAGAACGACGGGATCCACGCGACCCGTGAGAAGGCGTTCCCGCACCGCGTCCGTGCGCGCGCGATCGAATCGCATCCGGAACGGAGTCTCCGTCGTCGCCACGACGCGCCGCTCGGTGACGCCGAAGTTGAGCGCGACGCGTCGGCCCCAGTCTCCCGATTCGACGTTCGTGACGAACGCGAACTCGCCGGCGCCGAGGATCGCGACCGGCAGCGAGAACGTCTGCGGCGCACCCGCGACGATGCCGCCACGCCACTCCGGAGTGCCGCGCAATAGGCCGAGCTCCGCTGGGAGATCGAAGCGGACGCGAACGTCATCGAGGTCGCGGTCGGTGGAGACGTCCACGCGAATCTCCGTCGCGCCGCCGAGCCTCGCCAGTTCGGGTTGGAGCAGCTTCACGTCGACGTGAAACGGCGGTTCCGGCTTCGTGGCCGAAGCCGTCGAAGCCCCGACGAAGACGATCGACGACAGAGACAGCCCAAAGAAGATCTTGTTCATGACTCTTACCCCCGAGAATGAAGTTGCTGGTTGCCCCGTTCGTCCCGATTGTACGCGATCACCGTCCCGAGCATGGCCGCGGGGCATGGCAAACGGTGCGCCAACCCGCAGGGAGATCTCGAGAGCCGGGAATGGCGCGCGGTTGGCCGAAACGAGCTCGATCGCAGCCGCTCAGCGGCGAGCGCGCGAGTGTGAATATTCGTGACTCGGGCCGTCCCGAGCACACGGCCGCGGCGTCCGAGAAATGCGTCGAACGACCATCGATCGCGGGTTAGCATCGGGGCTCCATCTCAGTCGACGTGAAGCCCGCCGACCGAGCCTTGGACGTCGCGCGGAGGAGACCATGAGTCGCCACATCGCACGCTTCTCCCTTTCGATCGCTTTCATCGCCGGTTCCATGCTCAACGCGTCCGCACAAGACACGACTCTCGAGAGTCGCGGGAGCGACGGACGCCCGGCGACCGCGACATCGAGTTGGCCGTCGATCTCCGACGACGGGCGATACCTCGCGTTCCAGTGCGCAGCCGAAGGACTGGCGACGAACGATTCCGGCGTCGCGGGCCGTGTGCCCGACGTCTACTGGAGGGATCGCGTGACGGGGCGGACGCTCCTCGCCGACGTGCCCGCGCCAGGCGTGACTCGCGCCGGATGGGGCGCGCAGTTGCCCGCGATTTCAGGAAACGGTCGATTCGTCGTGTTTCAATCGGGCGACGGTCTCGTTGCGTCCGACACGAACGGCCTTCCCGACATCTACGTCTTCGATTCGCAAACCGAACGTGTCGAGATCGTGAGCGTCGGCTCGGACGGTTCGGAAAGCGATGGGGTCTCGCAACGTCCGTCGATCTCCGCGGACGGGCGGTTCGTGGAATTCCTGAGTGCGTCCCGTCGATTGGCGCCTCGACTTTCGCCGACGCAGCAGGCATTCGTGCGCGACCGCCAGACGCGGCAGACTGTGTGCGTGAGTACCTCGTCGTCCGGGGTGCTCTCCGACATCACCATCACCGATGCGTCGATCTCGGGAGGGGGCCGGTTCGTGGCGTTCGCGTGCGCCGCGGCCAATCTGACTTCCCTTGGCGGCAACGGGCGCTCGCAGATCTACGTGCACGACCTCGTCGACGGCACCACCACGTTCTGTAGCCCGAGTGCGTCGGGAGGCCTTCCGTTGGGAGACTCCAGCGCGCCTCGACTCTCCGCGGATGGCAACGTCGTCACGTTTGCAAGCACCGCGGCGGACCTCGGGTTCTTCGACGTGAACCGCGCGAACGACGTGTTCGTGTTCGTTCGCTCGAGAAACGCGCTGCGTCGCGTGAGCGAAACCGAGGGTGGCGGCGTCACGCTTGCCGCCAGCGACAGTCCGTCGATTTCGCCCGAGGGCACGTTCGTCGCGTTTCGGAGCTTTGCCGGAAACCTCGTCGCCGGCGATCTCAACGAGCGAGAGGACGTGTTCCTTCGCAGCCTGGTGACCGGCAGGATCACTCGCGTCAACGTTCGCGCGGACGGAGCGGAGGGGAACGAGGCCGCTCACTTCTCGTCGATTGCGGCGGGCGCGACGTGCATTGCGTTCGACAGCGACGCGACGAACTTCGTCGACGACGATTCCAACGGCGCCCGCGACGTGTTCGTTCGCACGCCACGAACGATCACGAGCCTCCTACCGGCCGTCGGCTCCGAAGAGGGCGCCGACCTCGTGCACGTTCGATCCGAGTTCGATTCGCGGGTGGACACGACACTCACGTTCGGAGGCCAGCCCGCAACGATCGTTGCGCTCACGCCCGATGCGCTGACGGTTCGGACGCCACCGGGCCGCGGTACGGTCGACGTCGTGTTGAGCGACACCGGTGGCTCGTCGACCACGCCTCCCGTGAGTTTCACGTACGTGGTGCCGGAGCTGGCGGCGCGCTACGGCAACGTCAACGAGGGATTGGGCGATCGCGAAAACCCTCTCCGCGTGAACGATGCCGTAGGCGACCCGCTACTGCGGGAATTCGTGGCGGGAGTTGGCGAGTCCGTCTCGGTGGCGATGCTCGAACCGTCGAGCACACCGGGTGCACGGTTCGTCGCGTACGCGTGGCCTGTCGTGCCGACCGCTTCGACCTTGACGCGCTTGCCGCGAGGGCTCGGTGCGCTCGTGTGTCCGGCGCCCTTCGTTGCCGTGCAGCCGCAGCCGGCGGGCGTGTGGAACAACCTCGGTTACGCGCGGTCGCTCGGAGCCCCGACGCTTCCTTCGACCCGAGCGCCGTCGTTTTTCGTCGAGCAATTCCGCGGCGCGCGCCACCCGATCGTCGTGACGTTCCAGGGGCTCATCGAAGACACCGCATCCGCACACACTCAGCCGTTCAGCGTGACCAACTCCGTGGTGGTTCGAATCCCCTGAAGCCGCGACGGTCCCGGCCTCGCTAGATAATTTGCGTTCGCCCGTGACGCGATCGGCCTTTCATCGAAGGGGCGACCAGCGATTCGAATCGAGCGGCTCAGGAGCGACATCATGACGATCTCGAGAGCAACGCGACTTACGATGAACGGCATCGCGGTTTCTGCGTGCGCCGTCTTTCCGGCGACGGCGCAAACGACCACGCGCGTCAGCGTGAGCACCACGGGTGTCGAGAGCGACGGGTACAGCTACCTTCCCCGACTTTCCGCCGACGGCCGATTCGTCGCGTTCGTCAGCGCGGCGACCAATCTGGTTCCGGGTGACGTCAACGGAGTTGCCGACATTTTCGTCCACGATCGTTTGAGCCGGATTACGGAGCGCGTCAGCGTCGACTCGAACGGCGTCGAGGCGGACAACTACAGCGACTTTCCGGCGATCTCCGGGGACGGGCGCTTCGTGGCTTTCGTCAGCGATGCGTCCAATCTCGTGCCGGGCGACGGAAACGGTAGCGCGGACATTTTCGTGCACGATCGCGTGAGCCGCGCCACCACGCGCGTCAGCGTCGACTCTTCGGGTCAGGAGGGCGACGGTGAGAGCGGGGTGAAGTACGGTCCGTGTCTCAGCAGCGACGGGCGTTTCGTCGTTTTCACGAGTGCGGCGACCAACCTCGTGTCCGATGACACGAACGGCACCGTCGACGTGTTCGTGCACGATCGGCAGACCGGGGTGACGACGCGCGTGAGCGTTGGAACGGGAGGTGTTGAAGGCGACGCCGCGAGCTTCGCCTACACCATTTCCGCGGACGGGCGCTACGTTCCGTTCCACTCGATCTCCGTTAACTGGCTACCGGGAGGCGGAAACGGCGCTTATCAGCAGCTCCTGCACGACCGAGCCACGGGCGTCACGGATCTCGTGAGCGTGGCGCCAGATGGTCAACTTGCCAACCTGAATTCGTTGCGAGGCACCGTGTCGGACGACGGTCGATACGTCGCGTTCGAGAGCTATGCGAGCAACCTCGTCGCGCGCGATTTGAACGTCGATGACGACGTGTTCGTGCGCGACCGTCAGGCAGGAATGACGACTCGCATCAGCGTCAGCTCGCTCGGAGTCGAAGGCAATTCGGTCAGCGCCGCCGCGCGAATCTCGAGCGATGGCCGGTACGTTCTATTCGGTAGCGGCGCCGACGACCTCGTCGTCGGTGACCGGAACGGCGCGATCGACTCGTTCTTGCACGACAGGCAAACGGGATCCACGGAGCGCGTGAGCGTCGGCGCCGCAGGTCAGGAGGCGGACGGCCAAAGCGGTTTTCTCGGGTACTCGCTGTCGGCGGACGCGCGGATGATCGCGTTTGCGAGCGACGCGACAAACCTCGTCCCGAACGATCGTAATGCGGTGGCCGACGTGTTCGTGCGCGACACGAATGCCCCGGTCCATCTGAGTTCTGTCCTTCCGGCGAATGGTTCGGAGTCGGGAGGTGACGTCATCACGCTCTTCGGTTACGGGTTCGACGATGGTACGGGGCTCCTCGTGACGTGCGGCGCGAGCCGCGCGGACGTCCTTTCTGCCACGCCGACTCGCGCGACGGTTCGAACGCCGCCAGGGATCGGCGCGGTCGACGTCTCTGTCTCGAACCCGCTCGGAGCATCGCAGCTGCGAAGCGCCTTTGCGTACGTCGATCCTGCGCTCGCGGCGCGCTTCGGGAATGTGAACGCGGGCGTCGGAAATCGCGAAGCCGTGCTGTTCGTGAATGGCAGCGCCGGCGATGCCGGGCGTCATCGGTACGTGTCGGCATCGTCTCCGTTCACGCTCGACGTGCAATCGCCGTCGAGTCGCCCGAGCGCGGGCTTCGTGCTCTACGCATGGCCGGGCCACCCCGACCGCACGACGCTCACGACTCTCCCGAGGTTTCTCGGTCGAATGGTCGAGCCGCCGCCGTTCGCCCACTCTCCGATCCCCGTTCGCGTCCTCTTCAACAACATCGGCCATGTGGCCGTGCTAGGCCTGCCGGTTCTTCCGTCGAGTGCCGCACCATTCGAGTTCACGGTGCCACGCGGCGTGAGGCGCGCCACGACGGTCGCGCTCCAAGGAATCATCGAGGACGACGGCTCGGCGATCCCCGAAGGATGGAGCCTCACGAATGCCGTCGTCGTGGAAGTGGTCGAGTGAAACGGATGCGTTTGGGGATGCTACGAGCGATGGCGCGCCGCGAGCTCACGATTGCAGCGGCAGGCATTGCGCTGTCGGTGACGTGCGGCACCGCAGTCGCGCAGAGCACGACGCGCGCGAGCGTCGCGACGAACGGCGACGAGTCGAACGGCTATAGCTATCTTGCTTCGATCACGCCCGATGGACGCTACGTGGTGTTCTCGAGCGACGCGCAGAACCTGGTTCCGGGCGGGATCATCAACTACGGCAACCTCTTCGTGCGGGATCGGGAATCGGGAGTAACGACGCTGGATAGCGTGGACTCCGGCGGCGCGCCGTTCGGTGTGGTGGCGTACGCGACATCGATCTCGGCCGACGGTCGCTATCTCGTCTTCGAGGCGAGCGGGGGCGACAAGTGGATCCGCGACCGAGTGGCTGCAAGTTCGATCCTCATCGGGCGAGTCACGGGATTCACCAACGAGCATCCCACGATCTCAGGGGACGGTCGCTTCGTCGTCTTTCAGAGCGATGGCGACTACGTCGTCCCCGGCGACACCAATCACGCCACGGACGTGTTCGTCTACGACCGGGATGCCGACGGAAACGGGCTTTTCGACGAGCCCGGGTACGTCATGACCCATCGCGTCAGCGTGAATGCGACGGGGGCCCAAGCGAACAGGTCCAGCTGGCTCGGCTTGGCGGACGGCAAGTCGATCTCGGAAGACGGACGATTCGTCGTGTTCAGTAGCTACGCAACCAACCTGGCAGGAAGCGACACGAACGACCGCACCGACATCTTCGTCCACGATGACGTTTCCGGCGGCATCGTCCGGGTGAGTGTCGGATCCGCCGGCGAGGAAGCGAACGGCTCCAGCGACGACTCATCGATTTCATCCGACGGCCGGTTCGTCGTCTTTTCGAGCGTCGCGTCCAACCTGGTTCCCAACGACACCAACGGAGTCGCCGACGTCTTCTGGCACGACCTCATGACCGGATCGACCCAGCGGGTGAGCCTGACCCACACCGGCAATCAGCTCGGGACTCCGAGCAGTGCTCCTCGGATCTCGCCGGGCGGCCGCTACGTCGCGTTCGAATCAGCCGACGCGTTCGTCGTGAGCAACGACCGCAATGGTGTGGGCGATGTGTTCGTGCGCGACATGGAGTTGGGCTTCACGCGGCGAGTGAGCGTCGATTCGAGCGGGAACGAAGGCAACGGGATCAGCCGTGAAGCGTCGTTGTCGTCGAGCGGCCGCTTCGTTGCGTTCGCCGGTGGGGCCACGAACCTCGTACCGAGCGACACGAACGATTCATGGGACGTCTTCGTCCGCGACGCGCGATTCGACGTCTGGCTCCTCACGCCACCGACCGGCTCCGAATCGGGCGGTGAGCACGTGCGATTGGTCGGGCCGACCTTCGCTCCGGCAAACGACTCGCGGATCTTCTTTGGGGAACGTGAAGCCGAGATCGTCGACGCAGCCGCCGGCCAGTTGATCGTGCGGACGCCCCCGGGGCGCGGCACCGTTTCGGTCAGCATTTTCGACGCGGCGGGCGAGGGGACCGCACCGGTCGCGTACCGCTACGTGTCTCCTGGCTTCGCCGTGCGCTACGGCAACGTCGGCGCTGGCTTGGCAAGTCGCGAAGATGTCCTGCTGGTCAACGGCGCGCCGGGCGACGACGTCAGGCGAGAGGCTGGAGTGGCGATCGGCGATCCTTTCGAAGTGACCCTGCGCGCGCCGTCGACGCGCGGCGTCGCTCGGTTCGTGCTCTACGGCTGGATGGGAGCGCCGGATCCCGCGGCACCGGTCAGCCTTCCGCGCGGACTCGGCGCGATGGTGTTCCCGCCGCCCTTCGTCGGGCCGTCACCGCAGCTCCGCGCGATCTTCAACAACCTCGGCTTCCGTCGCGTACTCGGCTCGCCCACGCTCGCGTCGCAGCCGGCGCCGTCGACCGTTCTCCGACGCGCGCGCGGATTCCGGAGTCCGGCAACGATCACGTTCCAAGGCTTGATCGAAGACTCGGCTTCCGCCTCGGCCGCCGGCATCAGCGTAACGAACTCCGTGATTCTCTCGATTCGTTGAGTCCGCGCAACGCGATCGTCGCGCGCGCCAAAACCGTCTCCGTCCAAGACGAGCATCGGCCCGAAGGGTGAGGTTCCAGGCGCGCCACGCCGCCGCTACTTGATGTACCCGAGCCCCTTGAGTTCCTCGACGTGCTGACGGGATAGCTCGGCCGACTCGCCGCCGTCGAACTGCGCGGCGAGATCGCGGCAGCGCTCGTCATGCTTTTGCGCGACGTCCCGGAAGTGCGCGAGGACATCGTCGTAGCCCGGTCCCTTCAGGAGATCGTGCTGCTCCCGCGGATCCGAGCAGCGGTCGTAGAGTTCTTCGCGCACGCGATACGTGTTGGCGATCCGCTGCACGTAGACGAGGTTGCCCTCTCGCACCGTCCGAACCAGATCCTGCGGCATCGGCACCGTTCGGTCCTCCGCGCTTCGCGTCTCCCATCGAAAGACGTGCTCGCTCACTGCGGGCAGGGGCTCGAGGCTTTGCCCGCGGAGGAGCGGGAGGAGTGAACGTCCTTGCGCGTTCCGCGGGATCGGTGCGTCGACCAGATCGAGAAGGGTGGGGAAGACGTCGATGAGCTGAACGGTCGCGTCGACCGAGCGGCCTTTCTCCTTCGCCCGCGGAAGATGGATCAAGAGCGGCACGTGCGCGAGCTCCTCGTACAGTTCGCCCGGATGCTCGAACGCGCCGTGCTCGAGGAATTCCTCGCCGTGATCCGACAGCACGACCACGATCGCATCGTCGACGAGCCCCGCGCGGCGAAGGCCCGCGAGGATCGCATCGAACGCCGAATCCGCGTAGCGCACGTCTCCGGCGTAGAGCGCCTTCAAGTGCTGGAGGTCCCTCGGATCGTTGGGGTCGACGGAACCCCAGAAGCGCCGTTCTCGATCCGCATGTTCGGGAGCGGCCTCGGCAAAGAAGGCGTCGCGGTTCGTCGGGATCTTGCCCGTGTAGTCGGGATCGAACTCGCGATCCCACGGCGACGGGGGCAAGTAGGGCGAGTGCGGGATGTACGTGTGGAGGAAGAGGAAGACCTTCTCGTGCGCATGGTCGGCGGCCCAGGCGAGCGCTCGCGACGGGTCGAAGAGGCCGCGCATGTCGCCGTTCATCCCGTTCGTTTCCGCGTCGTCGAACAAATCGAATCCCTGGTCGAGTCCGACTTCGTGATTGACGTTGCCGCCGCCGACGAACGCCGCCGTTCGATATCCCGCGTCGCGAAGCACCGAGGCGATCGTGGGGATCTTGCGATCGAGGCGAAAGGTCTCGATCACCTTGCCCGCGTCGTCGAGCCCGTTGCCGAGGCCGAGATCGGAGTTCCGCACCTTGTGAACGATCGGATAGAGCGACGTGAAAACCGAGGCATGAGACGGCGAGGTGACGCCGTCCTGGGCGATTGCGCGGGTGAAGCGCACGGATTCGCGCGCGAAGGCATCGAGATGCGGTGACGTCGGTCGTTTCTCGCCGTAGCAACCGAGCGCGTCGGCGCGAAGCGTGTCGATCGAGATGAGCACGATGCTCGGTCCATCGCTGCCGCGTCCCGATCGCGAGCACGACGTGGCGACCAGAAGCGCGGCGACGAGTGCCCACCGATGAAAGCGCATGTCCTCGGAGACCTCCGAACGACGACGAACCTCGCGCGCCGACGCGACGCCGGCGCAACGACGATGTCATCGGCAATTCGTGCCACTCGCCTGGAACCGGAGACGATCGCAAGAGAGCTTGATGGATGCCGATGACAGCGGCGTGCCCGCGCGCGCACGAGAGAGACCGGCGCCGATCGACAGAAACGAGCAACGGAGGGGCTGCTCAGCAGCCAATCACCGATCGCCCTTCAGCATGGCCCGCGCGCCGATGAACAGGTGTGCGACGACGAAGCCGATCACGAACCACTGAATCAGTTCCGTGGCGATGCACGCGATTTCATTAGGCTGATGGACGTTTCCACTCACAAGAAAACCGACGATCAATGGGATGGTGTTGAGCTCACTCCACAGGTTGGAAAAGTCCACGTGGTACAGGAAGTAGCGATAGACGGGAGACCATTGCGCGAACATGAGCCACGACACCGACTGCTCACAGAGTGCGAAACAAACGCCCACGATCACGCGCGCGTCGCGCCACCACCGCTTCTTTGGCGGCGCCTTCGGGTCGCCCGGCTCGTCGGTCACGTTCATCTTCATGCGGACGTCGGCGGCCGTCCAGTTTGAGGAATGAAGCGGACGTCGACGCGGGCGTTCAGCGCCGTGGCAATCCGGCGGAGCATCGACAAAGAATGCCCCTCGTAGTCGTCGCTCTCGAGCCGACAAATCGTCGATGGCGTCGTGTCGACGGCGCGGGCGAGCTGCTTCTGGCTCATGCCGGCGCGAAGCCGAAGCTCGTAGATCCGACGCGAGACCGATGCGGAGACTCTGGCTTGCTCAAGACCCGCGAGCCGCTTCGGTCGTCCGCGATAATGTCGGCGGTGGATGATCTCGACCGCATCGGTCTTTCGCGTTGGCTTTCGTACCATCGTCACTCCTCGTGAGTATGTTGCTCGGGGCTCGCCGTGAACCGTCGCATCCTAGTGAGCGCTCGCTCGATCTCCGCATCTGGTACGGCGTCTTGCTGCTTCGCGAAACCGTGGGACGGCACGATCATTCCTGGCCCATGGAAGAAGTAGGCAAGCCGGTAACTGACCTGCAGGTGACGAGCCCGAAACTCGAAGATCCCATCACGAACATAGGCTGCCTCGGGGCGACGCAGTTCGTGTCCCCGCTCGGCCAGTCGCTCGATCCTCACTCGGCACTTGTCCTGAGCTTTCACGGGAACTCGCTCCAACCATTCGAGCAACGGGACGCGTCCCTCCGACTCCCGGTAGATCACGACTCTTCCGTGGGGCAAGTGCGCCCCCGAATGTATTCGCATATTTGCGAACTCTCAAGTTGATTCTCGCCGAGTCGCAAGCGTTCGGATGGAGTTCTCGACGCGCATCTCGAACGGCGCGAGTTGCGGAGGATCTAGTCGAAGGAAAACGGCGAAAGTTACGCCCTGAATACTGCGGCACGCGGGGCTCCGCCGGACGAGAGGGGTCAGGTCGTCGACTGCGCGACGAGCCGGTCGATCCAGCGCGCGAACGTTGCGGCGAACGCGGCGAAGTCGCCTTCGAGGCGCGCGATCGTCTCGCGGCCGTGGATGATCGTGAGCTTCGCGCCGAGGCGCACGGGTGTGCGGTACTCCGGGATCGACGACAAGCGATCGACCATCGCGCGCGATTCCCGCAGCGCCTCGTCGGTCGTGCGGTTCACGCGCGCGGCGAGCGCGGCGGCGCCGAGCGGTTGACCGGTGAGTCGCTCGATCGCGTCGCTGAAGGCGACGCTGTTGCCCGGCCGCCAGTACGCCCGCTCGAGGTCGGGGCCGACGCGCGGGTTGTCGACGAGGTGTCCGTCTCTCGCGACGAAATGCGCGCGCGTCTGCTCGACCGCCATCTCGGCGAGCACGTAGCCGTGGTAGTAGGCGCTGCTCTCGCCGGCGAGGAGGTGCGGCACGGCGAGCACGGGCCGCGGGCTACCCTCGTCGAGGAACAGCAACCGCCGCTCGACGTCGCGAATCGCGGCGAGCACGCGCTCGGCCGAAAGCTCGCGATCCGGGATCTCATAGATGGCGCGCTCCGCGTAGCAGACGACGAGCATCGAGCGCACGCCCCACGCCGCGAAGGGAGAAGTCGCACGGATGCCGCGTTCGATCATCTCCCACGGCATCGAGCGACCCTCGCGATCGCGTGCGTAGCGCGTCTTCCAATCGGCGTCGGCGAGGAGGCTGTCGAGGAACATGCTCTGCGTCTCCGCGAAGCCGACCGAGGTGGGCGCGAACTCCTGGCCGAAGCAGGGCGCTGGCATGTCGACGTTCGCGAAGTGCGCGGCGTGGCCCCCTTCGTGGAAGAGCGTTTCCATCGCGCGGTGGCCCGAGCCGACCATGCCGGGGATGGCGTTCGCGGTGAAGTGGATGCGCGCGGCGTGACGCCGTCCGCCGTCGCGCCACGCGACGACGGGCCCGTGCATGAATCCGTTTTCGTACTTGCCCGCGCGATCGAGGAGGTCGAGCACCATGTCCGCGCCCGCGAAGTCGACGCCGAGCGCCGCGAAGGATCGGCCCCATCGCTCGATGGCCGCGGCGAACGGGAAGTACGGATCTTGCTCGCGCGTGACGTCGCCGCTGATGAGGTACGTCGCGTTCCACGGCGTGACTTGCGCGGCGCCGACGCGCGCGCGGAGTTCGTCGATCGACGTTCGCCCGCGCTCGCGCGTCGCGCGCTCGAGCTCGTCGAGGAGCGCGAAGATTTGCGCTTTCGTCAGACCTTCGACGCGACGCGCCTTCCAGTCGTAGTAGTCCTCGGCGCCGAGCATCCGGCCGAGTCGATTCCGCTGCCGCACGACGTCGAGGAATCCGTTCGCGAGGACGTGCGGCTCGATCGAGCGAAGGCCGTCCCACGCGGCGCGGCGCAGGCGTTCGTCGGTTTCGGCGCGCAGCATCGTGCCGAGCTTCACGCTCGACGCGCGCACGAAGCCCTTGTCGGGATCGCGATAGCCGAGGTTCATCTCGCCGCGAGCGCGATTGAGCCGTCCTTCCGCGGCGACGATTTCTTCGGACCGCGCGCGCGCGTCGGCGCTCTCGATCACGTGCGCCTCGAACGTGCGAAGCCAGCCGCGCAGCCCGACGAGCTCGTCCTCGGTCGCGCCGCGCTCGGCCGCAGCAACCAGTTCTCGCCGGACGCGTGCCGGCCCTTCGGGATCTTGAAGGAATCGCAGAAGCGCGATCTCCCTCGCGTCGAAATCGCGCTGCGCCGCATCGCGATCGTCCGCGAGCCCCATCTTCATCACCCAAAACGCATCCTCCTTGGCGGTGTGGACGCGCGCGTACGCTTCGTTCAAATCGTCGATCATCCGGGCCATTCGAGCATGGTACGGAGCCAGGCTCAACTCCGGCGGATTATTCCCCACCTGGCAGAGCGAGCGACGACGCGCCGGCGCCGCGCGCTTTCCCGACCATCGAGCGAACGACCTCGCTAGCGAGCCGTGCCGCGCGGTCCGCGTAGTCGGAGTCGCGCGCCATCAAGAGGTCGTGGTCGTGCAGCGCCCGATGCACGCTCGACTCGCCGAGGTCGACCCATTGCCGAATCTCGGAAACGCTCAACCCCGACAGTGAGCGCAGCACCCCTACCTCGAGCGTGACCCAGCTCGGTTTGGCCTTACTTGCGGGACGAAGTGACCAGTCGGGGTCGTCGAGCCGCAGCGCCGCGATTTGGCGGTGTACCAACGCCGGCGGCGCGACCGCCACTCGAGCCTCGCGCGAGTCGGCAAGGAGAGACTTCCGAGCCATCCACTCCTGAACCCGTTCCGGACTCGCCAGGACGAGATCGTCGAGGGGATCATCCGCCACCAGCGGGTGCTCGACCCGCCGCTCGAGGAGCCACGCGACGTCGGGATCGGGCGTGTCCACGATCGCCTCGCGATATCGCGCGGGATCGTACAGCGGCAGCCGAAGCGCCTCACAGACGTCCGCTTCGATGCGACCACGCTCGAGCCACGGCGGACCGGACTTGCGGGCATAGTGGGCCGCGCTGCCCCAAGGGTAGTCGATGCTTCGCGTCACCAACCCGGCGGCCACCGCGTTTTGATCGATGTAAGGGACGACCAATTGCCGGTGCGCGTCGGTCGTCACCGGAGTGGATCGGTATCGGCTACGGAAGAGCGGTCCGTCGCGGCGGACGCGCCGGTTGTAGCGCCGGACGTACTGATTCAGCACCCAGCCCAAGGGACGCGCGAGCCCTTCGACGAGGCACCGAACGAAGAGGTGGAAATGGGTCGTGAGGATCGAGTACGCGAAGATCTCGATCTCTCCACGCCGGACGACCTGGGCCAGGCAGGCCAGGAAAAAGCGAATGTCGTCGCGGGATTGGAAAATGGGACGCCGCGCCAATCCACGATTCGTGATGTGGTGCATCGAGCCGGGAACATCGAATCTCTGTCGACGAGCCATTGAAACCTCCGACCCATCCAGTCGTGTGCGCGTTGGGATTTGTTACACCGCGACGGGTGGGAAAAAATCTGGTGGAATTGAGCCTGGCTCCGTACGCGTGGGTTCGGCGTGGGTCGGACGTTGCGGCGGGGTTTCTCGATGAAGAGGGTGCGATTGCGATGCAACCGAAGGTTATTGCGCGCGGCGAAGGGCGGCGGCTCGACGTGCTCGGCTCCGTTCTGACGATCCTGGTGACGGGCGCGGACAGCGAAGGTCGCTCCACGTTGATCGAGCAGACGAGCGCGTCCGGGTCGGGCGTTCCGCTTCACGTTCACACGAACGAGGACGAGACGCTTCACGTGATCGAAGGAAGCGTCGCGTTCAAGGTCGGGAACCAATCGTTCGTCGCGAACGCCGGCACGACGGTCTTTGCTCCTCGCGGAATCCCTCACGAGATCCTGGCCACCGGCGGCCGCCCCGCCACGGTGCAGGCGTTCATCGCGCCCGCGGGCCTCGAGAAGATGTTCGAGGAACTCGCCGCGCTTCCGCCGGGGAAGCCCGACCTTTCGAAGGTCGCCGCGATCTGCGGACGCTACGGCGTCACGTTTCTCTGATCGAACCTCGAGTCCGAGGGGGCAGTCGTTGGGACACGCGGCAGCGCGGGGCGCCTCGTCCACCCACGTTCGAGCCGGGAGGACTCTTGAACGGACGACGCCGTCTCGCGCGCCGGTGGGCGACCGCGTGCGTCGTGGCCTCGTTTCTCGCGTCGTCGGGCTGCGTGATCCCGCCGGCCGTTCAACCGGCGGGTGCCTTGCAGATCTCGCTCGCGAATTTCCCGCCGGGAACCGAGCCCGTCGAGATCTCGCTCGCGACCGGCGAGCGCCTTCGCGGCGTCTTCGTTCCCGCGGATCCGAACGCGCCCGTCGTCCTCCACTTCCTCGAGACCGAAGCGTCGATCACCGTGGGGACCGTCGGACCGAGGCGCTATCCCGTGCTGCGCGACCTACGCGACATCGGGCTCGCGTCGCTCGTGTTCGACTATCGCGGCGTCGGTGGCTCCGAAGGCGACCGGTCTCCTCGAAACCTCCGAGAAGACGCGTTGGCCGCGTGGCGCGAAGCGGTGCGCCGCGCCGGTGGCGATCCGCATCGCGTCGTCGTTCGCGGGATCTCGCTCGGGACGCTCGCGGCGGCGTTCCTGATGAAGGAGGGCGTCGAGCCCGCGGCGACCGTGCTCGTCGCGCCGGTGCGCGCCGAGACCGCCGCAAAACACTTCCTCTACGAAGCGTACCCTGCCGTGCTCGCTTGGCCGGTAGCACTCTTCCTTCGCGACCTCACGGACGTCGACATCATCGAGGCGATTCGCTCGAACCACGCGCCGCTCCTCGTCGCCGAGGCGAAGGACGATTTCTTCCTCGACGCGACGGAGCGTGCGCGTCTCGATGCGGCAGTGAGAGAGGTCGGCGGTGACTTCATCGTGGCGACCGCGGACGGTCACATCGGCATGGCTGCCGAGGCGCACGGGCTCCTGCGCGCCGATATCGGTTTCTATCGCGCGGTCTTCCCCGGGTGGCCGCCGACGGACGATCGCGTGGATTGCGTCCTCGAATCGCTTGCCCCGAAGGATGCAGCACGATTCGCGGCGGACGCGACGCTGCGAGAGCGCCTCGAACGATTGGTCGAACGGTTTCGAATCGAGCCTCCAACAATCGCCGCAGCGCTCGCGCTCACTCACCAGTCGATCGATATCGAGCGATTGGAGGTCCTCGTCGACTGGATTCGGAGAACGCACATCTACCGATTCGAGCCGAGAGACCTGCCGTTCGACGTGCTGCAGGCGTGGGTCGACTTGCGAGATCCCTGCGTCGACATCGAACCGGCCGAGGTCCTCCCGGCGGACGTGGAAGTCATGCGGACGCTCACGCTCGAAATCGTCGAGAAGCGGCTCGACGACTTGCCCGAGTCGTTGATTCGCCACGCTTGGCTCGAGGAACTCGACCGTCAAATCGTGTACATCGGCAGCCTGATCGACGCGGTCGAGGTCTGGGACGAGTTCAGGATCATCGTGCGTCTCGGAGGGGGACTCCCCGCCGACGCGATGCCGCTACTGGGTCGCATCCGACCGCGCGACGGGCTACGCCGAATCGTCCGCGTGCTCCTGAAAAACGCCGGCATCCCGGATCGCGTGGTGCAAACCGCGCCCGGCGACTACCGGATCGAGGTTTGGACCGGCTCCGGCTGGCGATCGCTCGGCATGCCCGACCCGTCCGAATGACTCGCCGACGCCGATCGTCTGTCACCATCGCGTTGAAAGGCGTAGCGACTTCCGTGCGACGAGGAGAGTGACGACGAGTGATCGCCTGAGGCGAAGCGCCTCTTGCGGAAGGGGGCCGCTGCAGGGCGCGGTGATGCATCCGTCTGCGCGCGAATCCCGAGCCTCGCTACTCGCTCTCGTCCAAGTGGGCGTTCCAGACCGCGGCGCCTTTCTCGTGCTTGGCGATTCCCCGCCATAGCGCTTGCGTGAGCCGATTGGCATCGGGAGCGGTGCCTTTGAAGTCGAGCAACTTCGGACGGTGCACGGCGAAGCCCTTCGAATCGCTCGCCGCACGATACGGCACCGCCAACGTCATCTCCATGTTGCCGTGTGCGAAGTCCCTCGCCGTGACGACCAAGGCGTCCGTTCTGCCGCGCTCGAGCGTGATGAAAGCGTCGTAGATCAAGACTGCACGGACGGCACCGTCGGGGTTGGTTGCCATCCATTCCTTGCCTTGCGCGACGCCATCCTCGATGCGCTTCGCGACGAGGCGCTTCATCTGACGCTTGCCGTCGGGCGTCTCGAACGCTACGAGCGGAATCAGCGTTTCACCATCGCTGACGCTCCACACCGCATGGGCTGCGAAGTAGCCGGAGAATTCGATCGTCTCGTCCATGGTGGCCTGAGGCTGGTGGGATGACGACGGAGTCCCCGATTGGGGTTTGCCGCAGCCGACGATCATTGAGCACATCAAGACGCACAACCTAGGAATGAGAAGCAGGCGCGGCCGTTGGTTGATTGCGTTCATGCCGATCAAGACCCGCCGAACAGCATGCTCATGTTGCGCGTTAGATAACCTTCTAGGAACGCAGCGAACGATGGCGCGACTTCGACCGGGGACTCACCGCCGACGAGAAAAACCGGCAGCGAAGAGTTCGAATCGCCAGAAAGCTGGACCGCCCACAGAAGCGCGTTGATGCTCCAGTCTGCGAACACGAAGAGCGAGTCGGACGGCGGCAGAGGCGGCCCGGCGCCCGGTTCGTCGAACGGCCGGAGTTCGGCCAAATGCCAAAACGAAATGAGATCTTCGTCGCAGGGACCAGCGCTTGCGTCATGCGAGCCGTTGAGAGTCATAAAGTAAGCGCGCAGATCCGCGGGCAACCGAACACGGTAGCGCGCCTCGAACGCAGAGATGTCCTCCGGAGACGCCGGCGGGCCATGGGCGAGACGCTGCTCTATCCAGCGCTGTTCGACACCCGCGAGAAGATCTTTCACTGCTCGTTCTCTATGCAGGACTGTTCCGATCCCACGCTCCGACGGCCACGCGAGAGCGCGCCCATCACAACGCGCGATCATCGAACGGAGATTCTACGCGCGCTGGGTCGGACGTTTCATCGGCAATGAGGCAAGGATCCGGTGCCGTCGCGCACAGCGGGTGAACTCCCGTTCCGTTTCGCCAGGTCTTGTCGGCGAGTTGCGATCGACGCGCCTCAACGAACAGGTGGGTGCACGCGGATGCCGCGCGGCTCGTCAGCGTCGTTCGATCAGCGCTGCCGCTTCCTCGTACGCCCGCGTCCATTCGCCGGGCGTGAGCGAGTGCTTCGCGCCGGGGGCGACGGCCTTCAGAAATCCATCGAGCGCGGCCCCGTGATCGCCGAGTTGCTCCTTCGTCATCGCGAGGAAGATCCAATCGCCTCCGTCGCCGCCGCCGCGAAGTGACATGGCGTGCTGAAGCGCGTCGGCGGCGCCGTTCCAATCACCTCGGCGATACAGCGCGATGCCGAGCGTGTTCCAGTTCGCCGCCGAGTCGGCGTTTCGCGCGATGGATCGTCGCGCTAGCTCGACGGCTCCGTCCGGATCGCGCAAGTGCGGATCCGCTGTCATGACGAGGGCCCACGCGAGCGTGTTGCGCCACTCGTCGTTGTCGGGCGCCAACCGCACCGCCGCTCGCTGCTCGGCGATGAACTCGGCTTCGAGCCCGCGCAGATCAGACATTCGAGCGAGTTCGTGGTGCGCGCTGACGTGGTCCGGTCGGAGGCGAACCGTCGTGCGCAGCGAGGCGATCGCCGCGTCGACGTTGCCGCCGGCGTAGCGAGTCGCCGCCAGCTCGTAGTGGCTCTCCGCGTCGTCGGGATCGAGCCGCACCGCTTCGTTCAACGCCGACAGCGCGCCTTCGACGTCGCCGTTATGGCGGAGAATGATCCCCCATTTCCGCTGCGTCGCCGCAACCGTGGGTTGGAGTTCGACGAGGTGCCGCATCGGCGGCATCGCCGCCGACCATTCTTCCCGCATGGTGTGCCACGCGGCAACGTGCTCGAGGGCGTAGTCGTGATTGGGATCGTGCTCGAGAGCCGCGAGGTAGGCCGCCAGCTCGTCATCGAATTTCGATTGCATGTTGAGAGCGACGCCGAGGTTGAACCACGCGTCCGGGTACTCGCCGTTCTGGAGCTCGATGGCTTTGCGATCGGCGGCTTCGGCGGCTTCCAACTCGTAGTGCCCGAGGAGGCAACGGCCGTACTGGAACCACGCGTACGCGTCGTTGGGCTCGAGCTTCACGGCCTCGCGAAGCGCCGGCAGCGCGCTCTCGGCCCCCGAGAGGGAATGTTGAAGAGCCCCGAGATGCGCCAACAAATGGCCGTCGTTCGGCCGAAGCGACGTGGCCTCGCGGAAGAGTCGCAACGCGGTGTCGAACTGCTGCGACGCGCTCACGTCCCGTCCGAGTCGGTGGAGCGCCTCGACGTTCTTCGGTCGGAGCGCCCGTGCGATCGCGAAACACCGAATGGCGTCCTCGTGATACTTCGCTCCGGCGCGATCGAGCAAGTTCCCGAGCTCGAAGCAGATTCGGAAATCGTCGGGATGGAGGAGATGCGCGAGCCTCAGAATCGTCAGGCATTGGTCGTCCATGTCCGCGCGATACAGCTGCCGCGCGAGGAGCAGGAGCGTCTCCTTCGGCCAGCTGGATAGATCTTCGGATTCGGCGAGCGTTCGAAGGCTCTCGACGTCGTTCGTGCGCAGCGATTCGCGCACCGCTAGTCGCCGGTCATCGGCGTCGGCCTTCTCAGCGATCTCGAGTAGACGAAGCCCGTCGTCGCGCGACCACCGCGGCGACGCCACTCGAAGGCGGCGCTCCGCCCAGTCGTCGAGCGTTCCCACGAGCGTGAGCGCGATTCGACTCCGGGCGATCGATCGCGCCGCTTCGTCGGCTGGGATCGCGTCGACATCGATTCCGTACTCGCGAAACGCGCTCGAGTACTCGGCGTTCAAGCGCTCGTTGTCGGCGAGGTCGAGGTCGCTGCCCTCGGGCACCCGGACGCTCTCCAGCCGCGCGACGATCGCCTGGTCTCGCTCCGCTTGTCGCGCTCGATCGTGCGCGGCGGTTTGCTCCGTGGTGATTTGAGCGGCGACCGCCTCGACCCGCTTCGCGAGGCCGGGCGTGGATTCGCCGGCCCGCAGGAGCGACGCGGCTCGGTCCGCCGACGCGCGCGCGTGGTCCCACGCCGAGATCGCGCTCGACTCGGAGGCGCTGGATCGCGCCTCGCCTTCGAACCGAGCGGCGTCCGCGAGCGCCTCGTTCACTCCCGACGTCGTCGAGTCCGCGCGGGTGCGATGCTCGCGATCGAGCCACCACCACGCGGTGCCTCCGACCGCCATCGTGAGCAACACCGAGGACGCGAGCGCGATCACGAGTCGACGCGATCGCACGGCGTTCTCGGCCTTCACGCGCGTCTCGGCCGCCATGATCCGCGCGGCTTGCGCGCGCTCTTCGACCGACCCGAGGTAGGAAGAGATCCGCGACGCGACGGCCTCCGCGTTCGAAGGCCGCGCGTCGGGATTGGGCGCGAGGCAGCGTGTCGCCAACTCGACGAGATCCGAGTCGGCGTTGCACGTCCGAAGTCGATCGAGCCCGTCCGACAGATCGTCTGCGGCAGCCCGACGAAGCGTCTCCCGCGGCGAATCCGCAACGACAGGTGGCTTGCCCGTGAGGATCTCGCCGAGGATCGCGCCGAGGCCGAACACGTCCGTGCGCGCGTCGAGGACGTGGACCTCGCCGCGCGCGGCCTCCGGCGACACGTAGCCCGGCGTGCCCATCACCGAGCCCGCTGCCGGGATCTCGTCGGCCGCGAGCACGCGAGAGAGGCCCCAGTCCATCACTTGGACTTCGCCGAACGAGCCGACCATCACGTTCGCCGGCTTGAGGTCGAGGTGCACGACGCCTCGCGTGTGCGCGTACGCGACGGCTTGGCAAACCTGCTCGAAGATCCCGAGGAAGCGATGCCGATCGGACTCGACGCTTGACCGCGCCGCGAGCAGCTCGGCCAGCGTGCGACCCTGGACGAGCCTCATCGTGAAGAACGGCCGGCCGTCTCGTAGCTTTCCGAAGTCGTAGACCGGCACGATGCCGGGATGCTGGAGCTTGCCGGCGATGCGCGCCTCTTCCACGAAGCGCTCGGCGATCTTCGGTCGCGCACGGTGTCGCTCGAGGAGGATCTTCATCGCGACGTCGCGACCGAACTCGACGTCGTATCCGCGAACCACGATGCCGACTCCGCCGCGGCCGATCTCGCCGCGAAGCTCGTAGCGCTCGTCCGGTGCGCGAGCCGGCTCGGCCTCGAGCGCAGGCCGCGCGTAGTTCCCGTGCGGCACAGACGACTCCGGTGCCGGCGTCAGGGCGCAACGAAGTCCGGCGTCCACGAAGTCGTCGGGCAACGCGTCGTACAGTTCGTCGGGATCGCTCATGCGTTCGTCTCACGCTACTCGCAGTCGAGGGAGCATCATCGCCGAAAGCGCCGGGAGCGGCGAGAGCCCCTCCTGCTCAGGTCCAACGCAGCGGACGTTTTCGTGCGGACGAACTTCGGAATCCTCATCTCCCCGTCTTCGGCTTCGAAGGCGAGGGCGGGCCGAGCATGGCGGGCGAGATCAACGTCTTCTTCTACAACCGTCCCGAGTACGAGCCGCCGCCGATCGATCGTGCGCGCTTCGGCGTCGAAGTCTGGCTGCCGCTCGTGCGCTTCGGTCTCTATCTGAACCTGGGAGAAGTCGTCGACTTCGTCGCCGGCTGGGTCGGCCTCGATTCGGCCCAAGACGACGGCATCGACAAAGGCGACGAGATGCCTGCGTCGCACTACGGATCGCCACCTCGCACACGGAAACACGATCGAGAAAAGGAGTCGAAGCCGGCTGAACCGTCGCCGCGCTGATCCGGCGAACCGAGCAATCGATGCGCGTGGGCATGGCGGACGCGGAGGAAATCGCGACGCGGCGCTACTTCACCAGCTCGGGCTTCCACGTGAGGACCCAGAGGAGGCTCGTGTAGGCCATGTGAGGCTTCTCCCTCCCGCACCAGATTCGCTCGCCGACGCCCGTTTGGCGCTCGCCTACTTCGGCGGCGCTTCGCTCATCAGGAGCGCGAGGATGTCCTCGCACTCGCGAAGGACGACCTCCGGCGGGGCGGGGTTCTGGAAGCGGACGACGTCGAACAGCGCTTTCTTGAACTCGCGGCGCGCCCGCGTTTGCTCTCGGTGGAGGAGGGTCGCGTCGATTCCCCACAACTCGGCGATCTCGCGGATCGGCTTGTCGTCGGTGAATCGGATCCTCAGGAGCTCGATGCGTCGCAGTGCCTCCGGGCCTTCCTCGTGGGCGCGATCCTCTTGCAGCTTCATCGCGGCGCGAACCTGCGCTTGCGCCCATTCGCGATCGAACACGCGAGACAACGTCGTCTCGTCGGCCGCGATGCCGGTTAGGTCGACCGTCGTGGTCGGCGCGCGGGCGTCTCGACGAGATCGGCCGGCCTCGAAGCGCAGCGCGACGATGCGAATCACGCCGTAGAGGAACGGACGGAAGCCGCCGGGCCTCTCCGCGTCGACGCGATCGAGCACACCGCCTTGACGGAAGCAGTCGACGAAGATCTCCTGAACGCAGTCGTCGATTTCGGCGAGGAGCGCGGAGTTCGCCCACCGCGAAGCGAGATACGCGCGAATGATCGGCTCGTACCGCCGCGCAAAATCCTCACGATCCTCCGCGCGCCCAGCGGCGGCGCCTTGGATCACGGTCCAGCACGTGGGTGCAGCGTCTGACATCGCCGACGATGATAGTCGAACGACTTCTTGCCGCAAGCGGGGTCAGCGCCGCGCGGCCCGAGCGGTGCGGCGCCGCAGCTTCTCGAGCCAGGCAATGCGTGCGCGCGTGGCGATCATGCCGCCCTCGTGGGCGCGGCGATCGTCCTCGTCGGGGGCGTCGCTGCCGGCAAGCGCCGCGAGGTGCCGCCGCAACTGGCCGATCGCTTCGTTGAAGAACGCGTCGCGGCGCGCCGCCGGCAGCGCACTCAGGAAGTGGACTCGCGTGCGCAGCGGGTCGGGCG
>JACOTG010000134.1 GCA_016178505.1 Planctomycetota bacterium | reverse complement strand
ATCCCTGCCGTAGCATTGCTTGGATCATCGGCGCCATAGCGGTCCTTGCGAGTGCGCCGGCAACAGCATGGGCCCATAGCGTCGTCTTGAGGGTGGTCGACCAGTCTGGGGTCGATCTTCCCGGAGCCACCATCACTGTGGGATCCTCCACGGTCGCGACCGGCGGCGTCCTCAACCTGTCAGATGGATCGTACTCCTTCGGCCTGACGGTAGCCGCTCGCCTCCAGCGAAGCGAGACGGCCAGCGTGGACGCGAGTACATCGGAGATCCGCTTCGAGTGGATCACGCAGGCAGCCGTCATTCGCATCGTCGATCAGAACGGAGTGAATCTGCCCGGGGCCACGTTCTTCGTCGGTCTCTTCGGCATCCCGGCGTCCGTTCCCAACGGTTCCACCCTCACGTTCCCCATCGTCGACCCAATCGTCTATCCGACCATGTCCGGCGACTTCGCCGACGGCTATCTTTTTGAACTCCACCCGACCGGAAGTTCAGGCCAACTACGTCGCCTGGAAGACCAAGTCGTCGTCACTCTCGCGACGAACGAGATCCGATTCGAATGGTTTCGAATCCACTGCCCCTTGCACGTCGTCGACGCGTTCAATCAGGTACTCGTCGGCTCGCAATTCACCATCCTGGCGACGGGAGAACTCCACCAATCTGGTGAAACTGTCGACCTCTTCGTGACGGACAACACAACCTACCCGGCGATCGCCGGGGCCCTCGCTAATGGCTACGACATCCTGGTGAGTCCGATCACGCTGTCCAGCTCGGCGTCCTTTCAATTCGAGATCCTCCCCGACTCTCGCCTACTACCCAACTTGGTTACGATCGGCGGGTCGTCCTTTGGCTTGCGCTGCATCATCAACACGCCGCCGAGCGTGGACGCCGGTCCAAACATTTCCATTCTCTCTCAGAACCAACCCAGCACGGTCGTCATCGGCACCGCCTCGGATTTCGATGGAGACGTCCTGCTTTTCCGGTGGCTCGACAGCCAAGGAGAGATAGCTCCCCAGAGCATCGTGGGCGCCGATCAAGCTGCGCCGCTCGACCTCGGCACGCTAACGTCGCTATCGGTGGGTGATCACACGTTCGCATTGGAGGTGACGGATGGCACCGTGACAATCACCGACATCATGGTGGTTACGATCGACAACTCGCCGCCGATCGTTGCGACCGGAGGCGCCATAACCATCTCCGTCGGCGAGGATCTGATTCTCGAGGGAACCGTTGCCGATTTCGACGGAGACCTTCTAACCTACTCGTGGAGCGACGGCAGCACGATTCTTGTCACCGCTCATGTGCAAGCCACGGCCGGCGGCGATCCGGTTTCCTTGCAGGCGCTGGTGATCAGTGGCGGTCTGACCCTTGGAAGTCACGTACTGAATCTTTCGGTCGGCGATGGATTCCATCCATCGGTCACTTCTGCGGTTCCCGTTCAGGTGATCGATTCCAGCGCTCCGCGACTCGCGCCGGTCGCCACGCCAACTGTACTCTGGCCACCGAACCACCAGATGGTCCCCATATCGATTGATCTTCACGCTTCAGACGACAGCGGTGGGCCTCTCAGCTTCAATGTAGACGTGATGAGCAGTGAAAACGCGGACAAGTCCGGGGACGGTCACACGATCCCAGATTCCACAGAGCCGACGATTGATGCGTCTCGTGGAATTGTGACTTTGGAACTCCGTGCCGAAAGAGCCGGCCGCGGTCCCGGCCGGACGTACACGATTCGCATCACGGCCACTGATTCGAGTGGGAACGAGACGGCTACGAGCGTCAGCGTCGTTTGTCCACACGACCAGCGCCGTTGAAGTCAGCGCCTCGCAGTCGCCGTTCAATCCAAACGATGCGAGCCCGTGGGGGATGTCGCTGATCGAGGGCAGGCCGGAGCTGGGCAGCACCTGGCTCCGGCAAGCCTTTGCCATTCTCAACCCGGCGGCGCCGACGCCTTCGCATGAGCCGAGGTTGTGATGCCGATCGTCGTTTCACCATCCAACGCAACATCGAAACGTGAACACGTTTGTCAGACGTCCGGGTACCGAATCCGCCCTCGACAGTCGAGAAGTAACGTGCCCGACCCTTCTACAGAAGCTTCGTCGTGTCGACGCGGACAACCGATTCCACGATCGATTCCCTTCTCGTCCGGTGACAAGAGATGACTTTGCTCGTTCGCATGGTTGACACGGTCGAGCAAGTCGCCGCCAACCGGCGCGACGATTAGGATCTGGACGCGCTGGTGAGATACGCCCTTGCGAGGCATCTCACAGTGGACGATGCCCACTCGCCACGAGTCAATCCGTCGCGAGACAGTTGTTTGATCGCCGGCGACGGCATCGGAGGCGTCTGGCCCGCCCTCCACGCCTTGGCCGAGTCATCAAGTCGCCCGCAACGCGAGTCTTCGTATCGCGACAGATCAATGAGTCGCTTTCGCGCGGCGCACGAAGTCGAGCATCGCGGGCGCGCTCTTTCGGCCTGGTGACGCCTCGACGCTGGTGGAGACGTCGACGGCCATCGGGCGCACGGCGCGAATCGCGGACTCGACGTTGGTTGGCGTGAGGCCGCCCGCGAGGATGATGGGTTTTCCGAACGTGATGCCGGCCACGAGCGACCAGTCGAACGTCTTGCCGGTGCCCCCCTCGGCATCCCCGGCCTTCGCGTCGAGGAGGACCGCGTCGCCGATCGCGCGCGCCGCGGACTCGGCGTCCGCGCGAGAGCCGATGCGACACGCCTGGAGGACGTAGAGCAGATCGAGCAGGGTCACGTCGTTCGGCGTGAGCACGCGATGCACCTGCACGGCGCGCAGGCGACACGCACGCGCGACTTCGCGGATCTCGCCAATGGGCGTGCTCGTGAAGACGCCGACGGGGACGACGAACGGTGGGAGCGTTGCGACGATCGTGCGGGCGACGTCGACCGTGACGCGGCGCGGGCTTTCCGCGAAGACGAGGCCGATGGCGTCGGCGCCGGCATCCACGGCCGCGCGCGCATCGTCGGCGCGTGTGATGCCGCAGATTTTGACGCGCACCATCGCCGACTCCTCACCTCGGACTCTTCAGGAAGCCATCGATCTGAGCTCCGGTTCGTCGCGCGAGTCCAGTCGACATCGCCATGACGGATCGGGCGCTAGTGCCTGAAGTGGCGGAAGCCGCTGAAGACGAGCGCGATGCCGTGCTCGTTGGCGGCCTGCACGACTTCCTCGTCCTTCTTCGAGCCGCCCGGTTGCACGATCGCGGTGATGCCGGCGCGCGCGGCCTCGTCGACCGAGTCGCGGAACGGGAAGAACGCGTCCGACGCGAGCGCCGCGCCTCGCGCGCGCTCGCCCGCCTTCGCGAGCGCGATCCTCACGGCCTCGATGCGGCTCGTCTGGCCCGATCCGATGCCGAGGAGCTCGCGACCCTTCGCCACCGCGATCGCGTTCGACGTCGTGTGTTTGGCGACCGCGATTGCAAACCGCAGCGATTGCCATTCGGCTTCGGTCGGCTGACGGCGGCTCACGACGCGCGTCGCCTTCTCCTCGAGGAGCGTTCGATCGCGATCCTGCACGAGGAGCCCGCCGACCATTCCGCGCACGTCGCGATCCTCCGCGCGGCGTCCGTCGGGCAGTCCCGCGGCCATGACGCGCAGCGCCTCGCCCCACCCTTCGCGGTCGCGCAAGACGCCGAGCGCCTCCGGCGTGACCTCGGGCGCGATCACGCACTCGAAGAACTGGCCCTTGCGCACGACGAGATGCGCCGTCTCGACGTCGAGCGCGCGATTGAAACCCAGGATGCCGCCAAAAGCCGAGATCGGATCGCCATGAAGCGCTCCTTCGAGCGCGGCCGGAAGCGTCTCGGCCGCTGCGGCGCCGCACGGGATGCGGTGCTTGATCACGCACGCCGCGGGCGACTCGAATTCCTTGACGAGCTCGAACGCGGCCTCGAGGTCGAGGAGGTTCGTGAACGAAAGATCCTTTCCCGCGAGCTTCCGCGCATGCGCCGCGCACGGGCCCGGAGGATCGTCGGCGAGGTACAGCGCCGCGCGCTGGTGCGGGTTTTCGCCGTATCGAAGCTCGGCGACGCGCTCGTACGCTTCGACCCAGACTTCGGGGAGGCCCGCGTCCCCCTCCTGCGCCGCGAGCCACGCGCGAATCGCGGCGTCGTAGCCGGCGGTCGTCTGGAACGCGCGCGTCGCGAGCGTCCGCCGCGTCGCGAGCGAGACGCCGCCCGCGTCGCGAATCTCCGCGAGCACGCCCGCGTAGTCGCGCGGTCGCACGACCACCGCGACGTCGGCGAAGTTCTTCGCGGCCGCCCGAATCAGGCACGGCCCGCCGATGTCGATGTTCTCGATGGCGTCCTCGAACGCGACGTTCGGCTTGTGGATCGTGTCGCGAAACGGATAGAGGTTCACGGCGACGAGGTCGATCGGCCGGATGCCGTGGGCCTCGATCGCACGCCGATGCTCCGGGTTCGATCGCATCGCGAGGATCGCGCCGTGGATCTTCGGGTGCAGCGTCTTCACGCGCCCCGAAAGGATCTCCGGGAATCCCGTTTCCTCCGAGACGTCGCGCACGGGAATGTCGGCGTCACGAAGCGCGTTCGCCGTGCCGCCGGTCGACAAGATCTCGACGCCCGCGGCGACGAGTCCGCGGCAGAACTCCACGACGCCGGTTTTGTCGGACACGCTCACGAGCGCCCGCCGAACCTTGACGACGTTCGTCGCGCTCATTTCTTCACGCCCTTCTTCCCGGCGCGCAAGTACGCCTCGATGAAGACGTCGATCGCGCCGTCGAGGACCGCGTCGACGTTGCCGACCTCGACGCCGGTGCGATGGTCCTTCACCAGCTGGTAGGGCTGCAGCGTGTACGAGCGGATCTGACTGCCGAACGCGATCTCGCTCTTGTCGCCGTATTCCTGCTTCAACTGCTTTTGCCGCTCGTCTTCGCGCATCTGATAGAGCCGCGATTTCAAGATGCGCATCGCGACCGCGCGGTTCTTGTGCTGCGATCTCTCGTTCTGGCAAGCGACGACGATGCCCGACGGGACGTGCGTGATGCGCACGGCCGAATCGGTCACGTTGACGTGCTGACCGCCCGCGCCGCTGGAGCGATAGGTGTCGATGCGGAGATCGTTGTCGTTGATCTCGATCTCCACTTCCTCGATCTCGGGCACGACGTCCACGGACGCGAACGAGGTGTGGCGGCGCTTCGCCGAATCGAACGGACTGATGCGCACGAGCCGATGCACACCCATCTCGGCTTTGAGGTAGCCGAACGCGTACGGCCCCTTCACGTAGAGCGTCGCGTTCTTGATGCCCGCCTCCTCGTCCGGAAGGATCGAGATGATCTCGGCCGAGAAGCCGTTGCGCTCGATCCACCGCGTGTAGAGACGCAGGAGCATCTGCGCCCAGTCGCACGATTCGGTGCCGCCGGCGCCCGCGTGGATGCTGACGTAGCAGTCGAAGCGATCCTTCTCGTCCGTGAAGAGCGCCGCCAGCTCGACCTTTTCGAGCCGCGCCGCGACCGAGCCGAGCGTGCGGCGCACCTCGTCGATCGTCGAGGGACTCTTCTCCTCGACTCCGAGTTGGTGGAGCACCTCGAGGTCGTCGAGTTCTTTCGAGATCTCGCCGAGCGGTTGAACGAGCGCCTTGATCGCTTTCAGCTCTTTCACCGTCTCCTGGGCCCGCTCCGGGTTGTCCCAGAAGCCGGGCGAACTCATCTTCGCTTCGAACTCCTGCAGTCGAGCTTGCTTCGCCGGAACGTCAAAGAGACACCTGAAGCGCGCCGACTCGCTCGCGAAGCTCGGCGATCGTTTGTGCCGGGTTGGATTCGTCGTTGGACGCCATGAGGCCCTTCCTCCACGAGTTGATGGTTACCGTCCCCTCGAGGGGTCCGAGGAGGCGAGAAACTAGCAAAGCCCGGCCGAGTGGGTCAATGCGAGCCGGTTGACGACGACTTCAGCGGCGACGGTGCGCGCGCCGGCGATTTTGCTGGCGCCACTCCCAGAACATCCGCTCGAGGTTCAGGTCGCCCCACCGCTCGGCACGCTCGTAGGACTCGTGCTGGCGCTCGCGCCGGCGGAAGCCCGCCGTGTGGCGCACCTTCTTGCCCTCCTTCACGACGGGCGGGATCACCTCGTGGAGCATCTCGTGGTAGACGAGGACCTCGAGATAGAAATCGGGAACGCGCGGGTCGTCGAGGAGCCGGTTGACCGTGATGAGGTTCGGCATCCCGGGAAGCGTTTCCTTCCACGTCCCCATCGTGCGTCGATATGGACGGTCGGACCACGTGATGCGAAGCGAGAGGCCGCCATCGAAGAAGCGACGATTCACTCGATCGAAGAAGACGGAAAGATCGTGATGCGTCCCGACGGGTCCCGGCAGTGTCTCGAAGAGTCGCGGCGGACGCGATGTCCGAACGATCGTTGGCTCGTTGTCGTTGATGAAGTCGTTGATCCGGCTCTGGTAGGTTTTTCGAGCCTTACGTGGTGGGTTGTTGAAGAACAACTCCGCAACCGCCTCGGCGATCGGATCCGGGGCATCCTCGAAGATCTGGTGGAGGCGGAGGACTCCAGCCGACCGCTCGCGCCGGCAGCTGATCATCGTGCAACGGTTGACGGTGTAACGCACGAGGATGGGATAGCCGGGACGAATCCTCTCGAGATAGCGCTCGATCTTCATGACGCCGAATCGCAGCGCGGCTAGCCCGCGCTGGTGGAACTCACGGAGTCTCTCTTCGAACGAAAAATGAGCGCGGAGATTCTAGCCTGAGGTGGTCGGGATTCAAGGTAGCCGCCCGAACTGCACCCGATCGGTGCGTGTCTTCGCGCTACGTCCTCGGAGAGAACGGCGACGTCGATGCGACGCTCTGTCCTGCGTCCTCGGAGAAAGCAGCGTCGATACGCCGCTTCGCCCTACGTCCTCGGCGAGAATGGTGGCAAATGGAACTGCGCATCGAGCGTCAGGGACTCGAGTGTGTATTGCTCGAGGATCTCGAGGATGCGCTTGTCGACTTCCTGCCACGCCGGATGAATCTCGAAATTCTTGCTCGACGAGCGCTCCGACTTCGCGGTCGGTCGGATTTCCAAATCGATGGGCCCCTCGACCGCTTCCAGGATCATCCTCAACGTGATCTTGTCGGGCGCGACGCCAAGCGTGTACGCTCTCTTCGCGCCCTTGTGCTGCTTGACGAGGCCGGCCTCGACGAGCCGTCGGAACACGCGCGAGAGCGCCGCAGGCTCGATCCCCTGCACGCGCGCGATCTCGTCGGCAAGGATCGGATCCTTGCCAGGCCTCGATGAGAGGATCATCAATCCGCGCGTTGCGACATCCATGGTCCGGGTGATCCGCATCCGTGCCCCTCTCCGGCGTCACCGGTAAAGCGCATCCGTCGTTGTGTATCGTGATGACCGGTCGCAACAGCTTATCCCGGTCGATCTCGGCTGTCAATTTTGGGCGCCCACACGCCCACGCTCATTGACGCCGTTTCCGCCCACTGGAATACTCGGCAAGAACACCTCTTCAACTCGAGGACCTTCGCGCAATGCGATCGTGGCTCCCCGCGGCGGCCGTTTCGGCCTGCCTGGCGATCGCGTTCTTCCCCGTGATCTTCGGCGGGCAGACGCTCGCGACTTCGGGTCTCGTGGCGGGAGTCTTGCCGACCGGACCGGTCGGATACGCGGGCCCGCGGCCCGCGCTGCCCGTCGCCGATCCCCTGGCTTCGGCGCTCCTCGACGAGCCGTATGAGGCGTTCGCGCGACGCGAGCTTCGCCAGGGCCGCCTCCCGCTCTGGAATCCGCACCAAGCATGCGGCCTGCCGCTGTTCGCGAACGGTGAGGCCGCGACGCTCGACCCGCTGCGCATGGCCGCTCGCACTTTGCCGCAGCCGGTCGCGTGGGACGCCTTCTTCCTCGCGCGGCTCTTGCTCGCGGGGATCTTCATGGGAGCGTTCGTGCGCGCGCGCGGGCGCAGCATCGCCGCGGCGACGTTTGCCGGGATCGCGTTCGCGTTGTGCGGCTATTTCGTGGCGTACGTGAACATGAGCCACGTGAGCGTCGAGGTCCTGCTGCCGGCGCTGCTCCTCGGGGTCGAGTGGGTCGTGCGCGCGCGGCGACTCGGGCCGATCACGCTCGCCGGGTTCTCCGCCTGGGCCGGGCTTGCGGGGATGCCCGAGTCGCTCTTCCTCGCGTTCACGCTCGCCGGGTCGTGGGCGATCTTCCGCGTCGCGGCAAGAGAGAGTGGCGATTTGACGCGGCCGTCCTCCCTGCTGCGCCTCGCCGCTTCGTTCGCGGCCGGCCTCCTCCTCGCGGCGCCCACGCTGCTTCTCTGCCTCGAGTATCTGGCGCACGCGCAGCACGTGCATTCCACGACGCTCGGCCACGTGACGTGTCATCCGGCCGGGCTCGTCGCCGTGCTCGACCCCGTCTACTTCGTCGGCGCGTCGGCGCCGCTCGACATGCTCGATCCGACGTCGGGTCAGCTGCCCGCGTACATCGGAGTGACCGTCGCCGTCGTCGCGCTTCTCGGGATCGGCAAGTCGCGATGGCGGGCCGAGAGCTGGTTCTTCGCCGGCGCGGCCACGCTCTACTTCGCGAAGGCGTTCGGTGCGCCCGGCATCACCGACGCGCTCGCGGCGTTGCCGCTGTGGCGCGTGACGCTCTTTCCGAAGTACGGATCGCCGATCCTCGCCGTCTCCGCGGCCGCCCTCGCGTCGATCGGAGTCGAGCGATTCGGCGATCGATCTCGTTCGATGGGCATCTTACGATTGGCGATCTTGCTCCTCGTGCTCGCGATTCCGTTCGTCGTGACCGCGCTCGCGTTTCCGAAGACGCTGGCGCGGGTCGAGGCGACGACGCTCCGTCCGATGGACCTCGGCCTCGCACCCGTTGCGGCGGTGCTCGTCGCGGGCGTCGTTCTCCTTCGCCGATTCACGCGCGTGCCGGCGGCGGTTGCGGCCGCGCTCGTGTCGATACCGCTCGCGGTCGAGCTCGTCGGCTACGTTCCGCGCGAGCGAGCAACGCGACACGACGCGTTCACGAAGCCGGCGTTCTCGGCCGCGCTCGACGATGCGCCGGCGGCTGCTCGCGTGATCTCGACCGACCGCCACCTCGCGCCGAACACCGCCACGGCGCTCGGCCTCGACGACGTGCGATTCCTCGAGGCGCTCGTGCCTCGCGAGACGCATCAGCTCCTGAAGAGCTGGTTTCCGGGCGTCGCGGGCGATCGGTTCGACTTCTTGCCCGCGGAGGACGTCGCGTCGCTGATCGATCGCCTGTCGTTCTTGAACGTCGCGACGATCCTCGGTTCGTCGCCGCTCCCCCGGTTCGCCGAGCGTGTCGCCCAAGGTTCGGGCGGCGCGGCGCGCGCCGACGGCGACGCGTTCGTGCAGCGCGCGGGCTCGACGATTTTCTACCGCACGCGTGTTCCGCGCACGGGTTCATGGATCGAGATCGATCCGCCCGACGGATCGCCCGACGCGAAGCTCCTCGTGCGTCGCGAGCGCGCGGGCGACGTCCGTTTCGAGCAGGCGCTCGATCCGAAGAGTCGCGCGGCGGATCGCCGATGGTTCGAGGGTCGCGTCGACCTCTCGGCCTTCCGCGGCTCGCACGTGAAGCTCGAGCTGGAGAGCGATCCCGGGCCCGACGGCGACGCGCGGGGCGATCTCGTCGGCTGGTCGGCGATTCGGCTCGGCGGCACGGACGTCGCTCCCGCCGAGTGGATCGCGCGTGCCGAGGGGCGATCGGGCCACGCTCCGATCGAGAAGTCGTTCACGATCGACGGCGAGACGCGATCCGTGCTCGAGCTGGCCGCGCCCGGCCGCTTCGACGTGACCGTCGCGGTGCCCGCGGACGGCGCCGAGCTTCGCTTCGCGGTCGCGCTGAATCCGGGGGCGTGGACTTTGCGACGCGGCGATCTCGCGATCGCGCGAGTGCGCGCGGCGCCCGTCGAGCCCGCCGTGCGCCTGGCCGAGCACCAGCGCGCCGACTTGTCATTCGTCGCTGGCGAAACGGTCACGTTCCTCTTCGACGCGAGCGGCGACGGCGAGCCGGCCACGAATGGCGACGTGCGATGGCCGCGCGTCGTCTTCGGCCCCGACACGATGCTCGAGCCCGTCGCCGCGGGCGATGCCAGCGTCTACCAGAATCGCGCGGTGATGCCGCGCGCGTTCCTCGTCGATCGCGCGATCGCCGTCGCGTCGAGCGAGGACGCGATCGAGCGCGCCTCCGACGCCGGCGTGGATCTCGCGACGACCGCGTTCGTCGAGGCCGCGGCGGCGGCGGGATCGGGCGCCGCCGGTCGCGTGCTGTCCGTGAAGCGCACGCGGCCCGATCGATTCGACGTCGAGGTCGAGGCCACGCGCGATGCGCTGCTCGTCACGTCGGAAACGTTCTATCCCGGTTGGGACGTCACGATCGATCGCGAGCCGGCGACGATCGTGCGCGCCGACGGAGCGTTTCGCGCCGTCTGGGTGAAGGCCGGCCACCATCGCGTTCGATTCGACTATCGACCGTGGAGCCTGCGTCTCGGCTGCGCCGGCGCAGCGCTCGGCGCGCTGCTCGCGATCGGCGTGTCCATGAAAAGGCCCGGCACAGCGGCCGGGCCAAAGGGCCTATCCCGCTAGGCGCCGCGTGGCCTAGCGGGATAGGCCCTGAGCTATCGAATGGTACCGGGACAGGGACTTGAACCCCGAACCTGAGGCTTATGAATCCTCCGCTCTAACCACTTGAGCTATCCCGGCAACGTGCTGCCGGCTGGAGGTTTCCGCCGGAAGCGGCGCGAACTATATCAGCGGCTCGCGCGCTTGACAATCGCTGCCACACCGATAAGCTCCGGCCCTCGTCGAACGGTTTCGATCGGCTTCACCATCGATGTCGAGTCGAGGGCGGCTCGAGCAGCCGGTGCTGGTTGAGAGGGAACTCATGAATCGAATCCATCGCGACTCTGCCGTCAGCGTTCCGCTGCCGCGCCCGCACTTGGGGACCCGGCTCGTCCTCGGAACGATTCTGGTCACGCTGGCGATGGCGATCTCGTCGCAGGTCCGGTTTCCCATCCCCGGGACTCCGGTGCCGTTCACGCTGCAGCCGCTCGTGATGCTGCTCGCCGCAGGGCTGCTCGGCGGAGTGCCGGCGGCGGCGGCGATGATCGGGTATCTCGCGCTCGGCATGACCGGGCTTCCGGTCTTTGCATTCGGCGGCGGCGCCGCGTACCTCCTCGGGCCGACCGGGGGGTTCCTCATCGGGATGGTGCCGGCCGCGCTCACCGCGGGCCTGCTCGCCGCGCGATGGCGCTCGCCGTTCGCGATCGCGGCGGCGTTCGCCGTCGGCATCGCCGTGCTGTTCGCGTGCGGCACCGCGCAGCTGTCGATCTTCTTCGGGCGCGATCTCGCCGCGACGCTGCGCGCGCACGTCTACCCGTTCTTGATCGGCGATCTCGTGAAAGTCGCGATCGCGGCAGCGGCGGTCGCTGCATGGCGAGCGCGACCCCAACGTTGAATTCGAATCGAAGTTTGACAGCGCAACCCCGGCTTCTATAATCCGCGCTCGATTCGTGACGCGGGGTGGAGCAGTCTGGTAGCTCGTCGGGCTCATAACCCGGAGGTCATGGGTTCAAATCCCATCCCCGCTACCAAAGATTCAACGAAGGGCGTGCACGCGAGTGCGCGCCCTTCTTCGTTACCGCTCGGCAGTCGCGCTGCTCGCCGGAACTGCCTGTCGACGCCATTCCGGATTGCGACGCGGTGTCACAGCCCCGTACAATCCCGCGTCAAGCATTTGCAAATTGACGTCGCCGCGAGAACCGGGGTCGCGCGGGGCGATTCGCGACAGAACTCTTGCGAGCGAGCACCTGAAATCACCGATGACGGAGGGCTCGGGGATGGCCGCCGGCGACGCTGCCCTTTTCACGGAATCGGAGCTGCGCGAACTCCTGCAGCGCGGCGAGGGGCAGTTCCTGGTATTCAAGTCGCTTTGGGATCGCTCCCAGGAATCGCAACGAGTCGTCAAGCGGCCACATACTCGCGACCTGGTAGCCGAGAGCGTGGCTGCATTCGCCAACGCGGATGGCGGAACACTCTTCCTCGGCGTCGACGACGATGGGACGCCGAGCGGCCATGGCTACCCAAACGAGATCGTGGAAGATCTCCTCTCGGTTTCCGAGCACCGGCTCCGTCCCCCAGTGCGTTGTCGTTCACAGCGCATGACGCTCGACGGCCACGAGATCCTCATTCTGCAGGTGCCAATCGCTCATGACGCGGTGATGGTGGAGGCCAACGGGTTCCCCTATCGGATCGGACGCGAGGTGGTTCGCGAGCCGCAGGAAGTCACCAACGCTCGAAAGGAAGCCTACCGGCGCGTCGGATTCGAGCAGCGCATTCGCCCGGAAGCGACTCTCGATGATCTCGACTTGGACCTCGCCAAGCGGTTCCTCAGCGGCACTGTCTTTCATGATCGTGCGCTCGAGGAGCTGCTCGCTCGATACGGGTTGGTGCTTCCACGCGCCGGCGCCTTCGCGGTGACAAACGCGGCGCTCCTTCTGTTCGGAAAGGCGCCGGTCCTCCGATGGCATGCGCGCGCCGGCATTCGCTTCTTTCGAGTGGCCGGGAGGGAACGGCGGGATGGCGCCGCACGAAACGTAGAGCAGCTATCACGAATCGAGCCGCCGCTGGCCTCGGCAATTCCAGAAGCCCATCGATTGCTCAAAGCGCACGTTCGTCGCTCCGAGAAGCTCCACGATCTCTTTTTTCGGGAGATGCCGGAGTACCCGGAGTTCGCCTGGCAGGAGGCGATCATCAACGCGTTCGCCCATCGGGACTACGAGGACCAGGCGCGAGAGATCGAGGTCTGGTTCTTCGAGGACCGATTGGAAGTCCGCAGTCCGGGGGAGCTCGTCCCGCCCGTGACGCTCGAACGCCTTCGCACGCGTACACCCGTTCACGCCAGCCGCAACCCGATGCTCGTTCGCGTGCTCGTAGAAGCGGGACTGATGCGCGAAGAAGGTGAAGGAATCGCTCGGATGTTCGAGGAGATGGAAGCGTCGTACTTGAACGCGCCCGAGTTCGCACTCGAGGCCGCTACGTTCACGGTGACGTTACGGAACGAGCCGATCTTCGCCGGGGTGAGCGCCGAGTGGCAGGCGACTGTTCGACAACTGCCGCTGTCGCTTGCTCAGCGCCGCGTGCTCGTGGCAAACCCGGAAGGCTTCACTAACGAAGATTATCGGCGCCTGAATGGCGTCGACCGAGATGACGCGTACCGCGAGATCCAGGAGATGGTGGCTCTCGGGGTCGTGCTAGCGCCGAAGTCCTCGGGCCGTGGAGCGGTCTACCAGGTCTCGCGCGAGGCAGCGGAGGATGTCGCGCGACCGATTGCGCACGAAACTAATGCGAAGAACGCAATTCCCGGCGCTCATATTGGCGGCCCGCGAACTTGGCTCGCCGATCGTGTAGCGGCGCTACTCTCCTACTTCGAGAAGCACCCATTCCTCAAGAACGCGGACTATCGGGAAATGTTCGATCTCGGCCGCGATGCCGCCGTCCGAGAGCTTCGCCGGCTCGTTCACGAGCAATACCTTCGAATGGAGGACGAGCGTCGAGGCTCGCGATATCTGCCGGGGCCGGCACTGCAGAAGGAAGAATGAGCGCCATGGGCCCAATATGCGCGCGCATGCCTCGTCACCTAGAGATCATCGATCCCGACGGCGACGTCCTCGGGTCGCTACAGCCCGAGGCGAAGGCTCGCTAGCTGTCGGCGTTTTCAGACGCCTCGTGGAAAACGAGAGCTAGCTCGGTGAGGTCGACCCGCGCGCTCGCCTCTCATCCGTCGATCACGGCCCCGTCGTGAACGCCGTGAAGAGACTCGACGCCTTTCGGCCACCGGAAGGCGTCATCGTGCCAAACGCCTCGACCTTGAGAGCATGGGTTTGCATCGGCGGGAACATGTCGGCCGGCAATTTCGCAGACGCCGCCGTTCCTCGGTAGTTCCACATGGGCCGGCCCTCCCCATTCAAGGGTTGCCACTCGACGGAGGACGCGAAGCTCGCGGCGTTGGTGCTCGAAAACTGAATCGTCGTCGGGACACGCATGACCAGCGGGTTCGGATCCGTGCAGAAGGCCGGCGACGTGAATTGCGGGACGCCGGGGAACGCGCCGCCGATGGCCGCCGTCGTCGTCGCGGTGGTGCCGTCGACGAACGTCGCCACGAACGTGTAGGTCCCGTCCGGGAACCGCGCGAGCACGCTCGGCACATCATTGTCGAACGCGTCGAACACGAACGCGTTCCGGTAGCTCGAGGACACCATCCACAGATCGGGATCGGGGGTGAACGCAAAGAGGTCGATCACCTCCGAGCCGGGTGCCGGGGTCGTCATCGTGACGGCCTTCATCGGCTTCGAAGACACGAGCGCGGTGCTGAACGCGCCGGCGATCGGCGTCGCTCCCGATGGGCAATCGAATTGTTGCTCCAACGTCATGTCGACGACGACGAGCCCGTTGGTAATCGGGGCCCCGACGAACAGCACGACGCCATTCGTGAGCGTTGCCGCATTCACGTTGCCCGCGGGCCATACGCCCGCCTGGAAAAACACTTGGCCGAGCGTGATCGCGCTCATCGGAATCGCCCGAGTCCACGCACCGCTCGGCCCGATCACGTCGGGCTCCATGACGTTGAACGTCAGACGCCGAACGTCCCTTCCGAGAAGGAGGTCGCGTCCCAATCGCCGGCCTCCGAGATTCGACGTCGAGTACGCCACGGCCACGTGGTTTCCGGGAGGTCCGGTCACCGTGAGAACCACCGTGTCGGCAGTCGACGCGAACGGTGGGGTCACCGAAAGCCACGGCGGGTTCGCTGCCCGCGCCGATGCAGCCGCCCATAGAATCGCACCACTCATCAAGCCAAGACGGATCCATCTGCCCAGCATCCTGTTTCTCCTCTCGAAGGTAAGAGCGGTGAACTCGTCGCCCGTCGGGCCGACATCGTACCGCTTCCTTCGAGTCGGGAAAGGGCTTCCCGAATTGGACGCGCATCCCCGTCCACGAAGCGAGCGCGGTGCGGCGGAGTCGGTCGTCCCTCGGGTCGTCGGATCGCGCACTGGAGCGCCGTTCTCCTCACACTCCCCCGGGACGGCCGACCCAAACCGTGAGCGTCTCCCCTTTCTCTCCGAGCGAATCGATCGGATGGACTGGGTTTCTCCGCGCGATCACGGCCCCGTCGTGAAGTGACCGCGCATCGAGATGGCCTTGTGCGACGCCGAGCCGATCGGGGTCGATGCCGTGATGCTCACTCCAATTGCTGTCGCCGGGAGCAGGAAGCTCGACGGCAGGGTCAGAGCTTGCGGAACGCCCCGATAGCGCCAAACCGTCTGGCCGCTGCCCCCGCCTTGATCGCTCGTCTCGACGGCGACGTCGTAACGGGCTCCGACGTCGCTGGTGAATGCAATCGTCGGGTTTCGGCCCACGCCGACTCCGCCGCACGCGGGCGACGTGATCAGGGGCACGCTCGGGAAGGTGCCGCCGAGCTGCACGCTGATCGTCGCCGTCGTGCCGTCGGGCCGAACGGCGTTGAGCGTGTACGTTCCGTCGGGAAAGAGCCCGATGTTCGAGTCGCCCGCACTGTCGAAGTAGAAGAACCCGAAGACGTATCGGTATCCGGATGACACCATCCACAAATCGGGCTCGGGCGTCTGCGGCAACAAGCGGTAGACGGTCGGCATGGGCATCGTCGGGACCGTGATCGTCGCCTCCCGGATGGGCGAGGTCGACAGCATCGTCACGTCGAACTCGAAACTCTGCACCGTCGCCGGCGACGCACAGTCATACTGTTTTCCGAGGGAGAGGTCGGCGATCGCGAGTCCGTTCTGCACGGCGGCTCCCACGAAGAGCGCCGCGCCGTTCGTCACGTCGACGGTCGTCGACCCGACGGCAAACACGCCGGCCTGCAAGTACAGCTCGCCGGGCGTGATCCCGTCGGCCGACACGGACGACGTCCAGGTGCCGCCCGCATCGAGGACGCCGAACGCGCGGACGGGAGCCGTTCGCCAGTCCGGCCCGAGCAGGAGCAGATGACCTCGGCGCTGGCCCGCCCCGTAGTTCGAATACGACGATCCCACGGCGACGCGGTATCCGGCCGGCCCGTGGACCGTCAACGTCACGCGATCCTGGGGCCCGGCGAAGGGAGGCGTCACGGAAAGCCAAGGCACGTCGGACGCGAAGGCCGATGAGAAGAGGAAGAAAGCGAGCACGCACACGAGACCGATGCGAAGGCCGATCGTTCCTCCACGCATGATGCGTCTCCTTTGGAAACGGACAGACCATCCAGCGGAGGGGGAGATCCGGCAGGCAAGCATCCTACATCATTACGGACCTCGAAGTCTTGATTAAGCCCGGCGACCGCACCGTCACAGTCAGGAGTCGAGCCGCTCGAAAAACCGGCGATACGGCAGCACCTCGACCCCCTCGAGCCGGTGCGGCTCGGGCACCAGCGCCACGACCGCGCGCGGAACTCCCGGATGCGCGTCGGCGAACGATCGCAAACCCTCGAAGTCGGCGCCCGCGATGTTTCGTTTCGACTTGATCTCCGCGGCAAGTCGGAGCTTGCCGTGACGCTCGAACACAAGGTCGACCTCCGCGCCGTCATGCGTCCGACAGTAGTAGAGGCGCGTCTCGGCTCCCGCGATCGACTCGAAGGGGGCATGATACGACTGTCGTCCAAGTGCCACGGCGGCGAGCGGCATCGCGGCGCCGGGAGAATTCGATATTGACAGGAAGTCGTCTCGGGGCGTAATTACGGTAACCGTAAACGGAAAGCGAAATGACAGATCCAATCAATCGAGAAGTTCTTCTCGCCCTGTGGAAGATCCACATTCTTCATCATGCGGCGGAGCAACCCGTGTATGGGCTTTGGTTGATCGAAGAACTCGCAGAACACGGCTACCGACTCAGCCCCGGCACTCTCTACCCGATTCTGCAGAGGATGCAAAAGAACGGATGGTTGCGGTCGCCAACGGAACGGCAGCCGAAGAGTCGGCGACACTTTCGTATCACGACCAAAGGTCGGCGCGTATTGGCGCGCCTTCGAGGTCTGATCGCTGAGCTTCACGACGAGGTCGTTCTCTCGAGCAAGCGTTCACGGCGTAAAAAGACATCGAAGAGAATGTTCTCCTGAGCAACAAACCTTGCACGATCGTGACGACCGGATGGGCCAGTGAACATGGGAGCACGGCCGTCAGCCAGTCCGCACCGAAGTCCGGTCACTTCAATTCGATTGCCTACCGACGGATACTCGGGTGACTCGTGCGAACGATCCCGCTTCTGAGCCCCGGCGGTTGTGCACGAATGCGTTGCAGCGCTCATCACAGTCGGAACAAGTGCCTTCGGCGCGAATGAGCTCGTCGTGCTTTTTACGGTTGGCGCTGCGATTCCCGTCGTCTATGCGGCCGTTCATCGCCCACGGACGAGAGCATCCCTTCTTTCATTCATCCGTTCGCTTCCGTTCGGAATCGGCGGGCCTGGACTCCTTGCCGCCAGGGTCGTTCCGTTCGGACTGACTCCGCTGTTTCTCTTCCTTCTCAACATGCGCATCATCGGAGGAAAATGAACACCAACCCAACATCTCGCACGCCGTGTTGCCGCGGCGCTCTTTGTTTCGCACGGCGTTGGCCGCGCGATCGCGACAGGTCGTCCCGATGAAACGCCTCATGATCGTTGCTGGAGTGCTCGCTCTTGGACTCGTCGTCGCACTCGTGCGGTCTGGCAGCCATGCAGAACGCCAAGGAGTCGAGCGGCTAGCAGAGGCGCATACGCCGCAGTCGTCCTACACCGGCCAACCAACCGAAGTCTTTCATGCAGATCTCGGAGCGGCCCGCGCTGTCGGCGACATCGGCCGATTCGAGGCCAATGCATCCCTCGTCCGCGCCCACCTTCTCAACGGGCAACCCTCGATCGACTTTCCGATTCCACCGATCGACGCGGCGGAGGTCGACGAAATCGCCGTCGGGATGTGGATCGAGTCCGGAAAAGCGCGACCGATTCTCTCTTGGATCATCGAAGGCGAGCGTGAGCCGTCCGTCGGTGCGGCAGTGAACATCCCTTGGATCTTCGACGGGCGCGACCGGCGAGAGGTGGTTTCCGTTTCACGCTCGCCGCTCTGGCACGGACAAATCCGCGCACTCCGGCTCGTCCCGACCGATACGAGCGGCGATGTTCGAGTCTCGAGCGTCGTTGGCTTGCGGCTCCCACAGCCTACGAACGGCCGAGCGCGCGTATCCGTCGGCCCTGAAAGCCGGGATGCGATCATCGCTTCGAGTAGCTCGACCTTCGAGTATGAAGTGACGCCAGACCAGGGCGCGCGACTGGACTTCGGAATCGGAATCCCTGACGAAGCATGGAGCCGATTGCACGGCCCGGTCACGTTCGCCGTGAGCGTGAACGGCACGGAGCGGTTCCAGCGAGCGTTGAACCCTAGCGAACATGACGACGACCAGAGATGGGTTGACGCGAGTCTCGACCTCTCGGATTGCAGCGGAAAGAGAACTCGGTTGCAGCTCGAGGTTCGGTTCGCTGCAGGGGAAAGTTTTCCGCGGGCCGCGTTTGGATCTCCGATCGTCAGCTCACCGCAGAAGAACGCCTATATGAAGCGCGGCGGTTCGCGAGTGCAGCACGTCGTCCTGATATCCCTCGACACCCTGCGGGCGGATCACCTCGGCTGCTACGGCTATCCTCGCCAAACCAGCCCACGCATGGACGACTTCGCGCGCCACGGCGTCCGCTTCGCAAGCGCGATCGCCAATGCGCCCGAGACACTCGAGTCTCACATGACGATGTTCACATCACTGCTCCCGAGCGCCCATGGTGTCTCGGACGTCACCCATCGACTGTCTGATCGAGTCCCGACGCTCGCCACGGCTCTTTCGGCGGCGGGCTTCCTCACGGCGGCGTTCGTAGGAAACGGCTATCTGGCCTCATCGTTCGGCTTCGATCATGGATTCGATCGGTACGACGACGGCGTGAATCGACCCGATAACCTCAAGGTCGATTCGGCTCGCACCTTCGGGAAGGCGCGTGAGTTCATTCGGTCGAACAAAGACCGACCGACATTCACCTTCGTGCACACCTATGAGATTCACACGCCCTACGCGCCGCCCCCAGATGCGCTCGCAGAATTCGACGATCCGCACTATTCGGGAAAGGTCGGTAACGTCCTCCCGTTCTTCCCCGACGCTGTGAAGCTCTTCGGGAGTGGACCGCCTTCGTCGTCGGACTTGGCGCACGTCGTCGCCCTCTACGACGCCGGAATCCGGCAAGCCGATCGCCTCGTCGGGGAGCTTCTCGACGCGATCGCAAAGGACGGACTGGACGACGACACGCTCGTCGTGCTCGTCTCCGATCACGGCGAAGAGCTGATGGAACACGGAACGCTCGCGAATCATGGGCACAGCCTCTACGACGAGCTCCTGCGAGTGCCCATCATCCTTCGGGGACCTGGCTTGCCGGCAGGATCGGCCGTCAACGGCGACGTGTCGTTGATCGATCTGGCGCCGACTCTTCTCGAGTACCTCGACGTACCAACGCCTCGGACGTTTCAGGGAGTGTCGCTTCTCGAAGCCGTTCGGGACGGCCGACGACGAAATGGAATCGTCATTTCCGAGGATCTCACCGTCTTCCGACGTGCGTCCGTCCGCCGCGAGACGACGAAATACATCCGGACGCGCAATATCGAGCGGGACCGAATGACCAACCTCCTGCAAAGCTACCCCGAGTTTCGATCGACGCTCGAACCGATCTATGCGCGGTTCGTTCGCGAGCTGTATTTCGATTTGGTTTCCGATCCGGGCGAAAAATCGAACATCGCCTCTTTGCGAAAGTCCGACTGCGACTCTGACTACCGACTCTTAGATGCAGCGCTTTCCACGGCACGGGAAATTCGAGTGGGACTCGGGGGCCCTACTTCAGCGGGCTCGTCGTCAGATCTTTCTGACCGACTTCATGCCCTTGGGTATCTCTCGTCGTCGCGGGCGTCGGTGTCGGTAAGTGACGAGATCGCGGACGAGCGCAGGGAAGACCCCGATGACCGATGAACTATCTCTGAGACCGCGAGACTCAGTTCGTGACACTGGAAAAGCAGATCGAACTCGCACCCGACGTCCGTGACTCACTCCCGCGGAGTGAACTGCCGCAGGTCGTAGATTCCGAGACTCTTCTCGATGGTCGCAACCCGGTCCACCATCTTTTCGAATCCCTCTTCGCCGAAGCTCTCGCGCTCCTTCTTCTCGAAGTCCTCGCCCAGTGCATCGTACTCGCTGGGAGCGACGATCTCATGGAGGGCGGGAAAGAGCACCGTGTCCTCGCGCGCCTCGTGCGGGGAGTACATGCGAACGAACTGGCGCAGTGAAATGGCCAGTCGTTGGCGGTCATCGGGCGTCTTCAACGCTCGAAGGTTGGCAAAGCGCAACGTCGTGTCGGTAAGCCGTCGACCCGCCTGATGCTGCTCCACGAGCACATCCACGAGATCAACGAGCTTGTTGGCTTTGCGGTAACGAGGGAAGAGGAAGTTCTCTTCCAGTTTCTCGTGATAGTCCTCGATGAACGACCGAATGATGCCTGCGGACTCAGCCAGCGCGGTCGGCGGGATGTCTTCAGCTGAATCGAGTCTGCGGACGCATTCGCCGTAGATGAGCAGGATGCGCTTGAGTACGCCATGTTCTCTCATCAGGTCTTCTGCGGGCGAGACGTCCTCCCCGGGCTTGCTCTCTTCGTCCCCACTCCGTGTCCGGCTCTCACCTTTCCCTCGAGCATTCATCGCACACCCCCCGATCAAGGCGCCGCTTCCCATCGCAACAGTAGTGCAGATGAACGCCCTTCGACTGCTCGCTCGCGACTCGGACATGACACCCACCTTCCATTCCAAGTTTCTTGACGAAGAAACCCGATTCGCATAATATCGAGAATCGTTACCGGTTTTCGATATCGTATCGATGGCGGCCTTCCTGAGTCATCGGCCATACGATTTGAATGATCAAGAACTCCACCGGAATTCAGACGACACACTCTTCTCGTGCCGAGCGATCGAAGCGGAGTTGCTCCCCTTCGGCAATCCGCCGTCTTCGTCGACCTGACCGGCCTGGCGTACCGAACTCCTCGAAAATGGACAAGGAGAGTAGACCCCTTGCGAACGATCGAATGGCTCCCATGCGGGAAGTGCGAAAGGCGTGTCGACAGCCCAAGGACACGATCCGGGGATTTCACGGCTCGGTGGGTGCGACAGTGCACGTGCCTGGTTTCGGCGTTCATTCTGGTTTCGATCTCTGTCGGTAACGCTGTCGCGGCGACGCCATCGCATCCCAAGGTCATCGTCCTCGGGTTTGACGGCGTCGATCACGGTCTGTGCGAAAAGTACATGGCCGAGGGTCGTCTACCGAATCTCCAGAAGCTACGGGACCGTGGGACGTTTCTGCCCCTCGCGACGACAAACCCAGCACAGTCCCCCGTCGCGTGGGCTGCACTCACGACCGGAAGCAATCCGGGCAAGACGAACATCTACGACTTCCTCGAGTCGAAGCGCGTCGCGGGCTTGCCGCCGATTCCGGACATCGCGCTCGTCACGCCCTCGACGCAGCACGCGCTAGACAACGACAACGTGCGTCACCTCCTCCTCACTCGAATTGCCGTCGCCTTGGTCGGATGGATCCTGCTCGGATTGCTATTGAAGATCCTTCGTGTGCGTTGGCTGTTCGCAATCGGAATTCCGACTGTGCTTCTCGGCGTGGTGCTGGCGGTCGGCTACGTCGTGGTCAAGCGATTCCTTCCCGACGACGTTCCGATGGCCATCAATGCGCGACACGGCACGCCGTTCTGGAGCGTCGTCGGTCGAGGGGGGCTGCGTGCGACGGTGCTCGAAGCACCGGTTTCGTTCCCACCCGACAAGGTCGATGGAGTGCGCTTGCTCTCGGGTCTCGGCGTGCCCGACGTGGCGAAAACGTGGGGGTTCTGGAGCTACTTCACCTCCGATCCGAACGCGAAGCTCACCACGGAGACGGGGGGCTGGATCTATCCGCTTCGTCCGAAGAACGGCGTCGCGACCGTCTTCGTGCACGGCCCGGAGGACATCTTCGCCAAGGACCGCACCGCAACGCTCGTCGAGGAAAGCCGAACGGCGAAGACGCGCAAGGAACAGATTCCGATCGAGCGCGATCTCGAGAGCGTTCTCACGGCGTGGTTCGACCCGATGGTCGACATGGTGAATGCCTGCGATCTCGAAGAGGTCTTCCGCACCAAGGCCGCCGGCGACCTCGTGCGAGATCGCGAGGCGCTGCGCGAAGTCGGGTCAGGTGAGGCGGTGAAAGGGATGGAGTTCTCGCAGATCCTCGTTCCGATGCGATTTGACATCGATGCCGCTGCGCGCGCTATGAAGGTGACCGTACAAGGGAAGACAACGCCCGTGAAGCTCGGCGAGTGGAGCCGGGACTGGATCACGGTCGACTACCGAATGAACCCGATGCTCCACGTCGTCGGCATGGCGAAGATCTACTTGCAGCAGATCGAGCCCCACGTCGAGATCGTGATGACCCCGATCCAGTTCCATCCGGGCGAGCTGCCACCGATCGTCGACCTCACGTATCCGCACGACTTCTCGAGCGAACTGTGCAAGGAGATGGAGGGGCCGTTCGAAACGCTCGGATGGGCGACGATGACGAACCCGGCGAAGGACGACCGCCTCGACGACGACGGCTTCATCAGACAGACGTGGGGCGTCTTCCACACTGTCGAAAAGCTCTCACTTGCGGAGCTCGAAAAGCGCAACTGGGATGCATTCTTCACCCTGTTCGCGGTGACCGACCGCATGCAGCACATCATGTTTCGGATGATCGACCCGAAGAACCCGCTCTACGAACCCGAGCTGGCGAAGAAGTACGGAGATGAGATCCTCAAGATGTATCAGGGCATGGACACGTTCGTCGGGCAGGTCGCGGATCGTTTCGTCGACGAGGACACGCTCCTTCTCGTCGTTTCGGACCACGGGTTCAAGTCGTTCCGCCGAGGCGTGAACTTGAACTCGTGGCTGCGAGACGGGGGCTATTTGTCCGGTGGCTCCAGCCAAGCGCAAGACATCAACCAACTGCAAAAGGGTCAGGCCGGTTTCGCGAACGTCAATTGGAAGACGACTAAGGCCTATGCGCTCGGGCTTGGCGGGATCTACATCAATCGCGCAAGCCATCAAGGCATCGGCATCGTCGAGGACAAGGACTACGACGCGCTTTGCGAGGAGATCGTCGTCAAGCTGCGGACGTTGAAGGACGACGACGGTACGGCGGTCGTCAAGGACGTCTACAAGCAGAAGGACCTCTATCACGGCGACCAACTCGCCCGGGCGCCTGACCTCGTCGTCGGCTTCCAAGAGGGCTACCGCGTCTCGTGGCAGTCGACGCTCGGAAACACGTCCGAAAAAGTCATCGAGAACAACGACCAACGTTGGAGCGGCGACCACTGTTCGATCGATCCGTCGCTTTTGCCGGGCATTCTCTTTTCGAACCGAAGGCTCCCGAAAGAGCGCGCCAACCTCCTCGATATCGCTCCGACTGTTTGCGATTACCTCGGAGTCGCGCCGGACATGAGCTGGGATGGACACTCACTCATCGCGACTCGGATGAACGCGACTTCCACCCCAAAAGCACCGCACGACGGGCACTGAGCGAGGCGAGGCGCCCCGCAAGGGGGCGGCCTTGACGAACGATCGAAGCCTGTGGAATGAATTCGTTCCGACGCTCGCGTAGGCCCGAGCCGAAGAGGACAGGCAGCGGCTTGGGGTCAGAGCCCCCGGGCACAGCTCGATCTCGGCAAGAGGAATGACGCCATCGAAACGTGGAAGACACTCGTCTCAGAGCATCCCGAGACCGACCGCGAAGAAGGAGTCGCACGCGCTCCGTTCCCGCGCACAGGAACGGCTCAACACACACGATCCGCGGGAATGTGATCGCCGATTCGTAAGCCTTCGCCGCTTCGGAATCGCACGAATACTCGATCGTTCGGGACTGCCGCGCGCACGCTCGCGCTTCTACACGGCAACCGCTACGATGCCGCGCTCTCCTTGGGTGAGCACCAATTGTCGACTCGCGTTGGATGGCCGCGTGATCCAGGCGAAGGGAAGCGGTTGCAACCGCGACTGTCAGGCCGAGAACCGGATTTCACGACGCCGTGCGTTTATCCATCAACTGTGTGACGTCCACGTGCAGGAGGAGCGATGCACCTCTCACTCCTCGTGCTTTTCCCGTTCGACGGCAGTAGGAAGGCCGAAGCCCGTTTCTCTGATGGCGGATTCGATGTCCGAGCGACTCGTGAGACTCGGATCAAAGGTGACTCGCACCTCGGCTCGCTCGAAGGACACATCGAGATCGGCGACCCCGGGGAGTCGGCGGACGGCGTTGCCGATCGCGAGTTCGCAGCCGGCGCACACCATTCCCTCGATGGAAATCGAAATCGTCTCGGGCGTCGGCTGCCTCTCCGTTCGATTCTCGTGATCGCGCGCGATCGGTGTCGGTGCGCTTCGACCGAGCGCCGCTCGAAGGGCTCCGGCGACCGCGCTCGGCGGAGTCCACGCGCCCTTGAAAAGAACCCGGTGCTCGCGATCGACGATGAAGGTCGCGTTCCTCGGCTCACCGTATGCGTGAAACGTCGCATCATCCAGCGTGTCGATCACGAGCGGGAATCCGGGATAGAACTCCTGCGAGAGTCGTGACGCGAGCGCTCGACGCTCCTCGAACGTTCGGGGCTCTGTAATCGCTTCGAAGAGGGGCGGACGGCCCGCGTTCGACTCCCGCACGTAGACGAGCGCGAAGGCGACCTCGTCGCCGAACTCCTCTCGAAGGTGATGGAGGGCGCCGGACCGGCGCCGCGTGGGCGGTCACGTGTAGTTCACGAAATCGAGTACGAGGAATCGTTTCTCGGCGAAGAAGCTCTCGGTCGTGCGGACGTTGCCCTCGAGATCGCAGAGGCGCAGGGACGGCGCAACCTCTCCCATCGCCGGGTGCCGAGCAGTGAAGTCCTCGTTCAACGCCACCTTTTGTCGAGCCCGATCGTCGGGAGGTATCGACGAAGCACGCTCCCGACACGAGGCAGCCGCAACGATGAGAACGAGGAAGATGCAACATCGACTATTTGAATGGATCATGATCGAACAATAGAACCACTCGATTACTCGATCGTCAACGCCCCGTGTCCGAATAACGTGGTTCCGAACCCTTATGCGGACGGACGGGATCGCGCACCCGATCTTCTCTCTCGACTGCGCTGGAGCCGAGATCCCGAATGCGCCGATAGGGGTGCT
>JACOTG010000079.1 GCA_016178505.1 Planctomycetota bacterium | reverse complement strand
CAGATCGGCATGGCGTACGCCGACCGCCGAGCGCACGTCGCGGGCGAGACGCTGGTCGTCTTTCCGTCACCGGGCGCGGCCGCAGCGGTCGCCGTCGGACAGCGGCTCGAGCCGGGGAGCAAGGTGGTCCTTCCCGCGAACGCGATGATCCTGCCGCGCTTTCGGCGAGGTCGCTGAACGAGCGTTGCGTCTCACCGTTGTAGTGCGCTTCGAATTCCCGGAGCGATCGCGTCAACGATCTGTCGCTGAAGAGGATCTATCTGCCAGCGAGCGTCTCGCGTTTCCAGATGCCAACCGAAAGAGAGAGGCGCCGCGCGGTCCGGCGACGCAGCCAAGCCGCGCGTCACGACGTCCCTTCCTTGTTGGGGCATCGAGACGGTCGGGGTCTCGTCGGGTAGCGGGAATGCTCAATCGTTGCGTCGCTCGATCTTCGGGCACCGACGCGTCGCACTCGTGCGTGAACCAATTCCGAGTCGGCGCGTATGCCGGGCGATGCGGCCTGCGATTCTCGTCGCGATCCTCGGCGCCCTCGGAGGAACGTCGGCGATCCTGATCTCGTGCGAAGCGTCTCCGAAACGAGGCGGGGCATCGTCCCTTCTTCCGCCTTACGCGACGACGACCCCGCTCTCTACACCCCGACTCTTCGCGGAAGGCGTCGTGTCCACCGCGGACGACGAACTCGGCGCGACGCTTTCGCCCGACGGAACGACGCTCTACTTCGCGAAGCGCACTCCCTCGACGATCGCGAGCAGTGTGGTCGTCATTTGCGTATCGCGGTTCGAGGGCGGCGCGTGGAAGCGGCCCGAGATCGCGGCCTTTTCCGGGCGCTTCTTCGATTACAGTCCGTCGTTCGCGCCGGATGGGAAGCGGCTTTTCTTCTCTTCGTCGCGACCCGTCGGCGGTGCGGCGCGCGCGGACAGCGACATCTGGGTCGTCGATGCGGAGGCGGACGGCTCGTGGAGCGAGCCCCGCAATCTCGGACGTCCGATCGACACGGATGCCGCGGACCAAAACGCCTGTGTCGCGGCCGACGGCACGCTGTACTTCGCTTCGACGCGCCCCGGCGGCAAGGGCGGCTTCGATCTCTATCGCGCGAAGTGGGAGGACGGCGCCTACCACGATCCCGAGAATCTCGGAGACGCGATCAACACCGAAGCCTCCGAGACGCAGCCCTACGTTTCGCCCGATCAAAAGCTCTTGGTTTTCGCCTCGCTCGGACGCGCCGATGCACGCATCGCCGGCGGGTCGCCGTATCCGCGGCCTGATCTCTACGTGAGCACGAACGAGAACGGCGCCTGGACGCCGGCGCGGCATCTGCCGGCACCGATCAACACCGATGCGAGCGAGGCGTATCCATACGTTTCGCCCGACGGTCGCTATCTCTTCTTCACGAGCGAGAGGAACTTCACGTCGATTCCGATGCGCCGCCCGCTGACCTACGACGAACTCGAGCGGCGACTTCATAGCCCTGGTAACGGTCTCGGCGATCTCTATCAAGTCGACATCGAAGCGCTTTGGATCTCTCTCGCGCCGAGGACGAATCGATGACGCCTCGTCGATGGATCGCGGCAGCGCTCGTCGCTGGCGCGGCGGCCGGTGTCGTCGGCCTCGACCGTGCCCAACCGCAAACCGCCGCGGACTCGTCCGAGCCTCGACTGTTCGCACCGGGCGTGGTGTCGACTCCCGACGACGAGTTCGGCGGCGCATTCACGCCGGACGGCAAGACCGTCTTCTTCGACAAGTCGGTCGTGCGTCACTATCTCTACGTCATCTGCGAGTCGCACTTCGAGAACGGCGCGTGGAGCACTCCGTGCGTGGCGCCGTTTTCGGGATCGTACCGCGACTCCGATCCCGTACTCTCGCCCGACGGATCGAAGCTCTACTTCGTATCCGATCGCCCAGTCAACGGCGTGCCGAAGACAGATTTCGACATCTGGGTGGTCCCGCGACGAGGCGACGGCTGGGGCCAGCCGGAGCACTTGGACGCGCCGGTCAACAGTGAGTTCGGCGAGTACTTCGCGTCGGCCGCGTCGAACGGCGATCTGTATTTCAGCTCGGCTCGGCCGGGAGGCAAAGGCGGGCTCGACGTCTACCGGTCGCGGTTTGTCGACGGCAAGTACGTCGCTCCGGAGAATCTCGGCGATGCGATCAACAGTGAGTCCTGGGAACTCGACTGTCTCGTCTCACCCGACGCGAGCTTTCTCATCGTCGGGGCGATCGGGCGGCCGGACTCGCTCGGCAATTTCGATCTATACGTCAGCTACTCGCGCGACGGTGCGTGGACGCCGCTCGAGATCCTCGGACCCAAGGTCAATACCACGTCCCGCGACTACAGTCCCCGGCTCTCGCCCGACGGTCGGTCGCTCGTTTTCACGAGCGAGAAGGATTTCGCCAACGAGCCGCTGGCGAAGGCGCTCACCTACGACGAGTTCGAGAACGGTTTGAACAGCCTCTGCAACGGCTCCGGGAACATCTATCAGATCGACCTTCGCGCCGCAGGAATCGCGCCGCACCGCAACTGACCTCGAACGATGAAGAGCGACGGCGGCGCTGGTCCCGTCCGGGAGACAGGCCGGTCGGTTCCTGGATAGTCCACGCCGCCGTCACCGAGGGAGCGTGGAGTCGGGGAGGGGAGTTCCTGCCGTGCGATGCCCCAGACTTGAGCGCGCACGGTGCAGAAACTCAATCGAAGTCGATCGCATCGTCGCGCAACGGGGTGGGCGATGGCTTCCCGGGCGCATGACGACGATCCTGACGCCGATCACGTTCCGTGGACTGCCGTCCTTCGCCGCGCCGCGGCCGATTCGAACCGTCATGGACACCGGACTACGACGACGATTCGTGCGCAAGATCGCCAATCCAGTTTTGACCAGTATTCATGCGGGTCCGCACGCTCGACGACGGCTTTGGATGGATCATCGGGTGCGGGACTACGGGGCGTACGCCTCTCGGCCCGGCGACGACCGGCCGGGACAAACTGAGCTGGGCGCGGCTCCTGCGCAAACTTCTCGAGGTCGATCCGCTCGTGTGCGGCCGATGCGGGGCGAGGATGCGGGTGATCGCGGTGATCACGGACCTGCGAATCGTCGACGAGATCCTGGGCCTCGACGCTGACACCCTACAGACGGCGAACCTGCGTTGTCGACCCATCGACCTCACCGAGCGGTGCCTATAGAATCGCCCATTCCTCGGCGCGGCTCGCGCGCCCTAGGAGCAGACGGGCGGCAAAAGCAACATCGTGAGCGGTGACGCGAACGTGGACGGGAGAGAATGGTGATGGCTGGAGCATCGGCGCGTCGCGGGCGCGCCGTGTTCGCGGCGCTCGTGTCGTGCGTCACGTTCCGTGCGAGCGCGGAACCGGCCTGCGGCGAATGGACGCCTGGCCTCTTTCCGCGTCGCGGGATCGACTGAATGGTCCACGCGCTCGCCACCCACGACGACGGCAGCGGTCCCGCGCTGTTCGCCGCCGGCGATTTCTCGCAGGCCGGCGCGGCGTCGGTCGCGCACATCGCGCGGTGGAACGGCTCGGCTTGGTCGCCTCTCGGCCGCGGCACGAACGGAGAGGTCGACGCACTCGCCACGTTCGACGATGGCAGCGGCCCGGCGCTCTTCGCAGGAGGAGCGTTCACCGCCGCGGGCGGTCTCGCCGCCTCGAACATCGCGCGCTGGGACGGCCGGCGTTGGTCGGCGCTCGGCCTCGGCCTCGACGGCGTCGTTCGCGCGCTCGCGGTCTTCGACGACAGCTCGGGCCCGGCACTCTACGCGGCGGGCGACTTCTCGAATGCGGACGGGCATTCCGCATCGCACGTGGCGCGCTGGGACGGACGCGCGTGGGCGGTCGCGGGCGACGGCCTCGACGGCCCGGTTCGCGCGCTCGCGGTGTTCGACGACGGGAGCGGACCCGCGCTCGTCGTGGGCGGCGACTTCACGAACGGCGGAAGCGCTGCGCTCGGTCACGTCGCGAAGCTGAACGGCGGTCTCTGGACGCCGCTGGGTGCGGGAACGTCGCGGGCCGCGCGGGCGCTCGTCGTTCACGACGACGGAAGGGGTTCCGGTTCGGCGCTCTACGCGGCCGGCGACTTCGACTCGGCCGGCGGCGTCGCCGTCGATGCCGTCGCCCGCTGGGATGGCGCCGCATGGTCCGCGCTCGGGAGCGATCTCGACCGCTTGGTAGCCGTGTCGGTGCTCGCGGTCTTCGACGACGGCAGCCTCTCGTCGGCGGGGCGATCTGGACCTTCGCTCTTCGCGGGGGCGTTCGGCGGCTACTCGTCGAGCCAGGCACGCATCGCGCGATGGAACGGCTCCGCGTGGACGTCGATCGGCGGAACCGGGGTCGCCGGCGACGCGACGGCGATGGCCCCATTCGGCTCCGAACTCTTCCTCGCAGGACCGTACACCGTTGCCGGGGTCGACACCGGCGGACTGGTTCGGTGGAACGGGTCGGCGTGGTCTCTCGTGACGGGCGGATTCGACGGGCGCGTCCGAGCGCTCGACGTGCACGACGATGGCTCCGGCCTTCGAATTTATTCCGGCGGCGACTTCATCGCGGCTGGCGAGACCGCGGCGTCCCTCGTCGCCGGGTTCGACGGAAGGAGTTGGTCGACGGTCGGCGACGGGCTGCGGCGATTCGACGGATTCAATCGCGCCGAACGAGTGCTGGTGTTCGACGACGGCGCGGGGCCGAAACTCTTCGCCAGCGGCGATCTCGGCCTCGCGCCGAGCACGTCGTTCTTGCGAACGGCGAGGTGGGACGGGGTCGCCTGGACTCCGTTCGACCCCGCGTCGAACGCCATCTGGAACGCGGTTGCGACCTTCGACGATGGCGGCGGGCCGCGCTCCTATCGCGCCGTGACGGACTTCACGTATCCGCCGGCGCCTGCCGTGCTGCGTTGGACGGGCGCTGCCTGGGAGCCAGTTTCCGGGTGCCCGACCGGCTCGGTCGAAGCGCTTCGCGTGTTCGACGACGGATCCGGACCGGCGCTCTTCGCTGGGGGCTCCTTCGCGTTCGCTGGCGGCCGAACCGCGAACGGGATCGCGCGCTTCGACGGCGCAAGCTGGTCGAGCCTGAGCACGGGGCTGGAGCTCGGGCCGACGTCAAGCGGCGTCGTTCACCAGCTCGCCGTCTTCGACGACGGCAGCGGGCCGGCACTTTACGCTGCGGGCCAGTTCTCGGTCGCCGGCGGGATCGTCGCGACGAACGTGGCCCGCTGGAACGGAAGCGAGTGGTCGCCGGTGGGCGGCGGGCTCGGACCGGCCGGCACCACCGAAGTGCTCGATCTCGAGGTCTTCGCCGACGGAATCTCCAATCCGGTTCTCGTCGCGGCAGGGGACTTCACCCAAACCGACGGCGCTCCGGCGAATCGAATCGCGCAGTGGGACGGAAGCTCGTGGTCGCCGCTCGGCAATGGGATGGATGCGCCGGTCGCCGCGCTCGCAACCTTCGACTCGGCGCTCTATGCCGGCGGCAGGTTCGCGACGGCGGGCGGCGTTCCGTCGGTGTCGGTGGCGAAATGGACGCCGGCGACGGCGTCGTCCGTTCGCCGCGGCAACGTCGGTCTCGCATCGGGCGAGGCCTCCGACGTGCTGTTCGTGAACGGCTCGGCCGGCAACCCGGCGGGCGAGATCGTCGTCGGCATCGGCGAGCCGCTCGAGCTTCGCCTCGACGCGGCGCCGGCGGGCTCGCGGGACGGACGCTACGTCGTCTGGGCGTGGCCGGGCCGGCCTTCGCACTCCGTCGAGCTATCGGTGAGCGGCGCATCGCTCGGCTGCATCGCGAACCCGACGCCGCTTCACGCAGGCAGCCCACGCCCGGTCGCCTGCTTCGCGTCGACGGGCGTGCCGCGCGCTGCGTGCGGCGGCAGGCCGCCGAGGTCGAGCCCGCCGCGAGCGCCGTGGCGCATCGAGCGGGCGGGCGGTTTCGCCGCGCCTCGTGCGGTGACCTTGCAAGGCGTGATCGCGGACGAGGCATCGGCGAGTCCGCTGCGCTTCAGCATCACCAACGCGGTCGTCGTGGCGTCGCGATGAAGCGCGTCTCCGGGGCGGTCATCGCGCTCGCGCTGGGCGGCGTCGCATCGTCGGCGAGCGCGCAGGTTCGCGTGTTCCACCGGATCAGCCAGTTCGACGGAGCGTTCGACGGGACGCTCGCCGACTACGGACATTTCGGTGCGTCCGTCGCGTCGCTCGGAGATCTCGACGGAGACGGCGTCGGCGACGTCGCGGTAGGCGCACCCCAGGACGACGCGCGCGGCGTCGGATCGGGCGAGGTCTGGATCCTCTTCCTGCGCGCCGATGGCTCGGTGAAAGCCGATCAGCGGATCGCTGGTGGCTCCGGCGGGTTTGGCGGCAGCCTCGGCGTGCTCGACGGCTTCGGACGCTCGCTCGCGGCGCTCGGCGACCTCGACGGCGACGGCGTCGTCGACCTCGCGGTCGGCGCCCCGTACGACGACGACGGAGACTTCAACCGCGGCGCCGTCTGGATCCTCTTCCTTCGGCCCGACGGCACCGTCGGCTCGTGGCAGAAGATCAGCTCGATCGAAGGCGCGTTCGCCGGACCCATCCAGGACCTCGGCGGCTTCGGCACGTCGATGGCCGCACTCTCGGATCTCGACGGCGACGGCGTGCCCGACCTCGCGGTCGGCGAGCCGCAGAACGACTCGAGACTCCTCGGGTGCGGCAAGATCTGGATCCTGTTCCTCGACCGCGGCGGCCTCGTGCGCTCGCAGAACGCGATCAATCCTCGTCACACGAGCCAGACGCCCGCCCTCGAATGCGGCGAAGGCGTCGGCACGACCCTGGCGAGACCCGGCGACGTGAACGGCGACGGCGTCGCCGACCTGTCGTTCGGTGCGCCGTGGACGAGCTTCAACTGTGGAATCAGCGACTGCTTCGTCGGCGCGACGTGGCTCTACTTCATGGGACGCGACGGCCGCGAGGTTGGAGGCGGGCGCCTGTTTCCCGAGGGCGGGCTCTCGGAGGGCGGCCGCTTCGGAACGGCGGTCGGCGCCGTCGGCGATCTCGACGGGAACGGCGTGGCGGACGTCGCGGCGGCGTCCTACGATCGAGGCTTCCGAATCCTGCTCTTGCGCTCGGACGCGCACGTCCGCCGAAGCCCGAGAGTGCCGGGCGACGTGAGGTTCCCAGGAGGAGACGGGGCAGACGACTTCGGCGCGTCGATGGCGGGCATCGGCGATTTCGACGGCGACGGGTTTTCGGACATCGCGATCGGCGCTCCGCGCACGAGCGACGGCGGGCCCGAGCGCGGAGCGATCTGGATCTTCCACCACGGCTCGCCGTGCGAGGTCGGCAGCGTCAATGCCGCGGCGGGAGTGCGCGCCGACGTGCTTCACGTGAATGACGCCGAGCGGCGAGCCGTCGCGGCGATCGGCTCGCCGATCACGATCGCACTCGACGCACCGCCGAACGGCCCGCCGGCGGCGCGCTACGTTCTCTGGCTGTGGAATGCTCCCACGCGGCGTCCGACGCTGCTTCGCGTTCGAGGAATGGCCATCGGGTGCACCGTCGATCCGACGCCGTTCGACCGCGCTGTCTCGCCGTCGCCGATCGCGTGTCTCGCGGCGCCGGGCCTTCCACCGGTGCTGTGTGGCGGGTTTAGCCTTCTCGAGTCGCCGCCGACGGCGCCGTTCGCTCTGACGCGGCCGCACGGTTTCACGCGGCTCGGGATCTCGTTCACGTTGCAGGGAGCGATCGAGGACGCGCGCGCGTCGAACCCGCTCGGCTGGAGCGTCACGAACGCAGTCACCGTCGAGACGCGCTGACGCTTCGCGCGTCGATTGACGCCTCCGCGCGGGCGTCGCGATGATCCGCCGCCCCCGAGAGACCACGACCGAGGAGACGAGCGAGGTCGTGCTCGACGCGCTCGACTGGGTGCGCGAGGTCACGTCGCAAATTCCGGATAGTCGGCGCCATCAGGTGCGGTACTACGGGGCGTCCACCTCTAGCCCGCATTTCTCACGGCGGCGACGAGGACCGTGGCCGAGGGTCGTTTTCAGGAGCGTGAGGGACTTCCATCGTGGATGTTGCGTCCGGTCGACGGCCGTTGCGGACGCTTGCGGATCAAAATGACGTCCGCGATGCTCCTCTGGCGACGCGACAAGGTCTTCGATCCCGGCGATGCCGAGGGTTTCTCTGTCGTCGAATCGAAGCGATGCGAGAAGGAGTGCTCGATCAGCAGCGCAGTGGCGAGACTCGCCGCAGATTCTCGAGAACGCGCGCGAACAAATCTCGGTAAGGGAAGCTCTCTGCGAACGAGACACACACGCGTCGAATGGTCACTCGGACTTGCGCCCCGAGTTTGAGTAGCTTCGAGCGGATCGTGACGCACTGTGCTTTGGCGAGCTCGGTGCCGCGTAGGCCGACGCTTCTCAGTGCGTGCATCAAGAGATAGGCGACCGAAGAGAACCACAGTCGCAACTGATTCGCTCGCATCGTGGCTGCGCTGGTGCGATCGGCGAACATGTACAGTTGCTGCTCCTTGATCCGGTTCTCCATCTCGCCCCTCGCACAGTACGTCTCCTCATACAGCGAGCGCGCATCCTGCCTCGTCGCCGCAATCGACGTCACCACGAATCGTGGGTTGGCTCCCTTGTCGAGATGCTCGGCTTTTCCCACCACGCGTCGTTGCCGGCTCCAAAGGTCGAGTGTGCGGTACTGAAAGTCTCGAAAGACCCGCGAGGGCTTCTTTGTCTCGTCGTATTGCTCTTTTGCTTTCTCGAGTTCATCAGCAATCGCTTCGGTCAGCCGCGCGTTTTTCGCGAGGCCGAAGACGTAGTCCACGGCGTGGTCCTCACACCACTTCATGATCTCCTCCCGCGCAAACCCCGAGTCCCCTCGCACGACGATTTTCACCTCCGGCCACGCCTGGCGAAGCTGAGGCACGATTCGCGCCAACTCGTCGATCGTCCCTTTCGATGCATCGATGTTGGACGGCCGCAGCCGAGCGCACAGGAGAGATTCTCCACAGAACACGTAGAGCGGCAGATAACAGTAGCCACCGTAGTATCCGTGAAAGAATCGCCCCTCCTGATGACCGTGTAGCGGATCGTCGGTCGCGTCGAAGTCGAGGACGATCTGTTCGGGCGGCTCACGGTGTTCTTTCACGAACACGTCCACGAAGAATCGATCCACAGCGTCCGTGTCGGCCACGATCTTCTTGTAGCGACTCTTTGCCGTCGCGTCGGCGGGAGTGAGCTCGAGCCGATTCAGCGTGCTCTTGCCGGCCAGCGCCTTGCCGCGGTCCCGCTCATGGAGACGATGTTGACCGATGGGGTCGCGCTTGCCGACGACACTCGACAACAAAGGATCGGCGCGAAGCTCGTCGTGATCGACGAGGTCCTCGTAGCCAAGGCAGAGACCGAAAACGCGCTGCGCGACGAGATGCTCGAGAGCGTGCTCGCGAAGAAGCGCCGAACGATGATCTCGAAAGCAGCGCGAGAAGGCGGCGAGGATTCCCGTCCGCTGTTCGACCTCACGCAACAACAACGCCCCTGCGTCTGACGTGATCGTCCCGCCATCGAATTGGCCGACGACTTCGCGAGAACCAAGCTCTTGGAAGGAGAAACCGGACTGACTACACTGTGTCGCCATAAGGCTGTCTCCTGCAGAGGACATAAGTTGTTCTTAACAAATATCTTATGCCACAGTAGACAGCCTTATTCAACCCCTCCGTGAGAAATGCGGGCTAGGACCCGCGGCGCGAGTCGGCGGCGTGCGGCGAGCCGCGCACGGGGACGACGAAGTTCGCCGCCGCCGCCGACCGGGCGGGACAGGCTGAGCTAGGCTCGGCTCCTGCGCAAGACTTCTCGAGGTCGATCCGCTCGTGTGCGGCGGTCCGCTGCAGACGACGATTACATCGGGCATGCGGCGCTTGATCTCGCGCGCGAGTTCGTGCATGCAGCCGGCTTCGCAAGTCATCGCCGAGAGGCCGACGACGTCGGGTTTCGAGAGCGCGCCGAGGAAGGGCGAGGGGCTCTCGGGATGCGTCGTGGTCTCCGCCTCACGCTCGAGAAGCTCGAGCACGGCCGCCACGTACCGAGCCTGACGTTTCGCCTGAAACGCCTCCCGCGCGAGGCGCGAGTACGAGGGGCCTTGGCGAATCTGAGCGATCAGCTAAGGTGGAAGGGCGGCGGCAGTGCGGAAGGGAAAAGCCATCCATGCGACGGAGTCGGTTGATGGAGAATCAAATCCTCGACATCGGGACGGACAAGCGCTGATGGATCCAAATCTCGAGCGGGCGCGCGAGATCTTCAGGGCGGTGGCCGAGTTGCCGCCTGGGGAGCGCGCGTCCGCGCTGGACCGCGCGTGCGGGGGCGATGCCGCTCTGCGCGCGGAAGTCGAAACGTTGCTCCGCGCGGACCGCGCGAAGGGATCGTTCCTGTCGAGTCCGACCGACGAGCGCGACGTGCCGGCGCTGCGAACGGCCGATCCCGCTTCGAGCGAGCAGCCCGGCGCGCAGATTGGCCGCTACAAGCTGCTCGAGCAGATCGGCGAGGGCGGGATGGGCACGATCTGGATGGCCGAGCAGCGCGAGCCGGTCAAGCGGCGCGTGGCGCTCAAGGTCATCAAGCTCGGGATGGACACCAAGCAGGTGATCGCCCGTTTCGAGGCCGAGCGTCAGGCGTTGGCGCTGATGGACCATCCCAACATCGCGAAGGTCCTCGACGCGGGCTCGACGGAGATGGGCCGGCCCTACTTCGTGATGGAGTACATCAAAGGGATCCCGATCCTCGACTACTGCGACCAGGAGAAGCTCGACACTCAAGCGCGGCTCGAACTGTTCACGAGCGTTTGTCACGCGATCCAGCACGCGCATCAGAAAGGGATCATTCACCGCGACATCAAGCCGTCCAACGTGCTCGTCACTCTGCACGACGGCGTTCCGGTGACCAAGGTGATCGACTTCGGCGTCGCGAAGGCGACTCACTTCGAGCTGACGGCGAAGACGTTGTTCACGGAGCACCGCCAATTCATCGGCACGCCCGCTTACATGAGCCCCGAGCAGGCGGAGATGTCGGGCCTCGACATCGACACGCGCAGCGACGTCTATTCGCTGGGCGTGCTGCTGTACGAGTTGCTCACCGGCACCACGCCCTTCGACATGAAATCGCTGCTCGAGAGCGGCTACGCCGCGATGCTGCGCGCGATCCGCGAGGAGGAGCCGCACAAGCCGAGTACCCGCATCTCGACGCTCGGCGACACGGGCACGCGCACGGCACTGCAGCGTCGCGTCGATCTGAAGAAGCTGTCGACGCTGTTGCGCGGCGATCTCGACTGGATCGTGATGAAGTGCCTCGAGAAGGACCGCTCGCGACGCTACGACACGGCGAACGCGCTCGCGGCCGACATCGTGCGGCACCTGCACGACGAGCCGGTCACCGCCGGCGCGCCGAGCGCGGCCTACAGGCTGCGCAAGTTCGTCAAGCGCAACCGCGGCGCCGTGGTCGCAGCGAGCGCGGTGGCCACGGCGCTTCTGATCGGTGTCGTCGCATTCGCGTGGCAAGCGAGAGTGGCCGGCCACCAGCGCGACCTCGCCATGGAGGCGCAGCAGGCCGAGGCGGATCAACGCAAGCTCGCCGACGCCGCGCGGGCCGAAGCGCTCACCCAAGAGGCCAAGGCGAAACAGCAGGAAGCGGAAGCCAGGAAACAAGAGGCCGAAGCCAAGCAACAGGCCGCAATCGCCGAAGCCGTGTCCCGATTCCAGAGCGACATGCTTTCCGCGGCCGACCCACGAAGACTGCTCGGCGACAAGGTGACCGTCGTTCAGGCGATGCAGGGTGCCGTCGCAGAGCTCGACGAGGGCTCGCTCGCCGACCAGCCGCTGGTGGAAGCCGGCGTGCGCGAGACCATCGGCAACACGTTGCAGAGGCTCGCTCGCTACGACGACGCCGAGCCTAATCTCAGGGTGTCGTTGGCGATCTGCCGCGAGCGCCTTCCCGCCGGAGACCGGCGCATCTCGAACGCTCTCCACAACCTCGCGTCGCTCCTGAAAGCAAAAAACGAGCTCGACGAGGCCGAGCCTCTCTTCCGTGAAGCGCTGCAGATCGAGCGAGCCGCTTTCCCCGCCGGCAGCAAGAGCGTCGCCCAGGTCGCGGGCGGTCTGGCGTCGCTTCTGCACGTTCGGAACAAGTCGGCCGAGGCCGAGCTGCTCTATCGCGAAGCGCTGGAGCTCCAGCGAGCCCACTCGTCCGAAGGAGATCTGGAGGTCGCCAAAGCGCTCAATCTGTACGCGGCGTTCCTGCGGGATCAGAATCGACTCGACGAGGCCGAGCCCCTCTACCGCGAAGCCCTGAAGATCCGCCGCGCGGCCCTCCCGGTCGGTCACCCGGACATTTCCGAGGTGCTGCTCAGCCTGGGCCTGCTCCTGCATTACCGGAACAAGCTCGACGAAGCCGAGCCGCTCTTCCGCGAGTCGCTCGAAATCCGGCGCGCCGCTCTTCCAGCGGATCACCCGGACATCGCGATCGCCCTGAGCAACCTCGCGATGCTGCTGAAGGATCGGAACAAGATCGCCGAGGCCGAGCCGCTCTTCCGCGAGGCGCTCGGAATCCTCCGCGCGACGCTCCCGGCCCAGCATCCGAACATCGCCACGTGCGTGAACAATCTCGCCACGCTCCTCGCGGGGAAAAAACAATTCGCCGAGGCCGAAACGCTGCTCCGCGAAGCGCTGGAGATCCGCCGCGCGAGCCTTCCCCCCGGACATCCGGACATCGCCAAGGGCGAGGGCAATCTCGCGTTCGTGCTGAAGGCCCAGAACAAGCTCGACGAGGCCGAGCCGCTCGTCCGCAGTGCGCTGGCGATCAACCGCGCCGGACTTCCCCCGGGACATCCCGGCATTGCAGGCAGCGTGAATGCGCTCGCAGTACTGCTGCAGGCCCAGGGCAAGTCCGCCGAGGCCGAGCCGCTCTTCCGCGAAGCACTGGAGATCTGGCGCGCGGCCTATCCTCCGTCTCATCCGCAGATCGCGACCGGACTGTCCAATCTGGCGGCGCTCTTGCAGGGCGAGAAGAAGCTCGTCGAGGCCGAGCCGCTCTACCGCGAAGCGCTGAAGATCAGCCGCTCGGCGTATCCCGCAGGGCACCCGAAGCTGCTCGATTCCCTCCGCGACCTCGCCAAGCTCGACGCGCAGCTGAGCAAGACCGACGAAGCCGTCGCCTTGCTCGGCGAGGTGCTCGAATCGAATCGCGCGACGCTGCCCAAAGAAAGCCTCGAGCTGGCGGCATCGCTCGCCACGCTCAGCCAGACGTACCTGGAATGGAAAGCGTGGGACGCGGCCGAGCCCGTGATCCGCGAGTGCTTGTCGATCCGCGAGAAGGCGGAGCCCGATGCGTGGACGACGTTCAGCAGCAAGTCGCTGCTCGGCGCGGCGCTGCTCGGCCAGACGAAGCTCGCTGAGGCCGAGCCACTGCTTCTCGAGGGCTACCGCGGGATCAAGCAGCGCGAGGCGAGCATTCCGCCGCGAGGCCGGACTCGCCTCCTCGAGTCGCTCGAACGTCTCGTGCAGCTGTACGAAGCCACCGGGAACACGACCGAAGCCGGGGCGTGGAAGAGTCGGCTCGCGACCGCTCGGAGCGAGATCAAGACCGTCGACGAGAGTGACAAGCGATGATCTCGCCTCCACGAACGATTTGACCTGATCTACGGAACCAGCCCCGGCTCAATAATCACGATCCGCGCCGCCACCCGGTTCGGTACTACGGGGCGTATGCGTGTCGGACCCGCGGCGCGAGGCGGCGCCGGTTTCGGCGACGCGTCGGCGGGTGGCGCCGCGAACTCCGGCGCGTCTATTCCCGAAGGGCGACGTAGCGCCGAATCACCGCGGCGACGCGCGTTCAGGAGGGTCTCTGCGCGCCAAGAGATCGCCGCCTTCGGCCGCGACGCGCCACCGCCCATTCGAACAAACATGGACATGGGACGCAGACGACGATTCGTGCGCAAGATCGCCAATCCAGTTTGGACCAGTATTCATGCGGGTCCGGACGCTCGAATACGGCGTTGGATTGAAAAAAGCTCTGCGTGACCATCGCGCTGATCGTGCGAGTCCAGGAGCGCTCGATGGGACGACGATGCGGCGATCGAGCGCGCGCTCGACTCGACGGGGAACGCGGTGTTTCTCTTCGCGCTATTTCGGCGATGAGTCGGAGGGCGCCGCGCGAACTCCACTCGGCACGAGCGGCAGCGAACGGAGACGCGTTCCCGTCGCGGCGAAGATCGCATTCCCGATAGCGGGAGCGATCGCGACGATCGGCGTTTCGCCGGCGCCAGCCGAGGCGATGTCCTTGCGGTCGAGCAGGACCGTCTCCATCGCCGGGACATCGCTGAAGCGGGGGACGCGGTAGTCGGACAGTCGGCCGTTCTTGATCTTGCCTCCGTCGAAATCGATCGCCTCGAAGAGCGCGCCGCCGAGGCCCATGATCACGGCGCCTTCGACTTGGTTCTGTAGCAGATCGGGGTTCACGATCGCGCCGCACTCGAACGCCGTCACGGCGCGCACGACCGACACGCGACCCGTCGTGGCGTCGACGCCGACCTCGGCGCACGTCGCGACGAACCCGCCTTTTTCCGTGCCGCACGCAACGCCGGAGCCGCGCCCCGCGGAGCCCTTCCGACTCTTCCATCCGAAGCGCTCGGCGGCGGCCGTCAGCACGTTCTTGATCCGCTCGTCTCGAAGGTTCTTCAGTCGGAACTCGAGCGGATCCATCCCGATGGCGGTCGCGATTTCGTCCATGTGCGACTCGCGCGCGAAGTGGTTGGCCGTCGCCGCGAGCCCGCGATACGAGCCTTGGCGCAGCGGCGTGCGCGTCGCGTGGAACTCGATCCGCTGATTCGCCACGTCGTACGGCGTCTCGATGCCGGATGAGCCCGAGTTCCAGTTGTGGAATTCCCACGCCGTGATCGTTCCGTCTTTTCGCGCGCCGCTCTTCACCTCGATGAGGCCGGCCGGGCGGAAGTACGCGCTCGCGAACTCTTCCTCGCGGGTCCACGAGACGCGAACCGGTTTTCCCGCCGCGCGAGCGAGACGCGCGGCCTCGACCGCGGCTTCGCCCGTGTGCTTGCCGCCGTATCCCGAGCCGGTCGCGGGCACGATCACGCGGACGTGATCCTCGGCGATCGCGAACGCCTGCGCCAGCTCGCCGCGAACTCCGAACGGACGCTGCGTTCCCGTCCAGACCGTGAGCCGGTCACCCTCCCACGTGGCGACGGCCGCGCGAGGCTCGAGCGGGACGTGAGCGATGTAGGCGATCGTGTACGCGGCCTCGGCTTTTTGCTCCGCCGCCGCGAGTCCCTCGTCCATGGAGCCTTTGTTGTGATCGGATCGTCCGCCGAATCCACCGCCCTCGGCCGGGTTCTTCTTCAGCCAATCGAAGAGTTCGCGCGCGGCGGGCTGCGGCGTCGGCTCCCATTTCGCGCGGATGAGGCTGATCGCGCGAGCGGCGACCAGCTCGTCCGGCGCCGCCACGCCGACGAACTCTCCGTCGCGCACGACGGTCACGTCAGGAATCGCAGCGGCTGCGGTCGTATCGACCGAGGCGAGCTTCGCGCCGAACGACTCGGGTCGCAGGACTTTGCCGACGCGGAGTCCGTCTTGCTTCACGTCCGAGACGAAGAGTTCCTCTCCCGTCACGATCGCGCGGCCGTTCACCTTTCCCGTGGGCTTGCCGGCGACGCTCCATTTCTCGGGCGGCGTCATCGTCGCGTCGTCGCCGATCGCGCGCACGAGCTTCTCGCCGCGCGTGACTTGGCCGAACGACAGCGCCCGCCCGCTCGCCGCGTGACGAATCGTTCCGTCCGCGATCGTGAGCGTCGCGCGTTCGACGGCGAGCTGCTCGGCCGCTTTGTCGAGGAGCGCCTCTCGCGCGGCCGCAGCGACGCGACGAAGTTGCGGCGCCATGCCCGGAGTCGTGCGGCTGCCGAACGTCCCCATGTCGTACGGCGTGAGCGACGTGTCGCCCATCACCAGGTGGATCGAGGCGAGCGGAGCGTGAATCTCGTCCGCGACCGCTAGCGACAACGACGTGCGGATGTCCTGTCCGACCTCCGCCTTTCCCGTGTAGACCGTGATCGTCCCGTCCTCGGCGACGTGGAGCCACGCGGCAATTTCTTTGGGGAGTGGCGGGCCGCCGAGGCGTCCGCCGCGGCCCGACTCCTGCCGAGCCAGCGCACGGTCGAGGAAGAGCACGATCACCAATCCGCCGCCGACGACTTTCAGGAAATCGCGTCGCGCGAGTTCGAAGCGGTAGCCGTGATCCTCGTGAAGCTCGTAGCGTTCGGGCTCGAGCGCGAGACGTTCTTGCTCGTTCATCGTCCACCCGCCTTCGTCGCGGCCGCGGCCTTTTGGATCGCCGCCACGATTCGCGGATAGGTGCCGCAGCGACAGATGTTGCCGTCCATCTCGCTCACGATCTCCGCCGGCGTCGGATGCGGATGCTGCTCGAGGAGAGCGACTCCCGAGAGGATCATGCCGGTCGTGCAGTAGCCGCACTGCATGGCACCGCAGTCGATGAAGGCTTGTTGGAGCGGGTGAAGCACGCCGCCTGGCGCGAGACCCTCGATCGTCGTGATCGCCTTGCCGGCGACCGCGGCAACGGGTGTCACGCACGACCGAGTCGCCTTGCCCGCGACGAGAACGGTGCACGCGCCGCATTGCGCTTCGCCGCAGCCGTACTTCGTCCCCGTGAAGCCGAGCACGTCGCGAATCACGAAGAGGAGGCTACGCTTCGGATCGACATCGACCCGTTGCGCCTTGCCATTCACCTGAAGCGAAATCGTGTCGCGCATCGACGTCCTCCCATCGATTCGGGCGTGTTCGTGCGAAGCGATCGAGTCGACGCGATTCTCCTCCTCTGGCAGGCTCTTCGACAAGCTCGATCGATGTGAAGCGCGGATGAGCCAGGGCTCGAGTCCGAGAGTGCAGCCGCCTTGGTGATCGGCGCAAGAAGTTCCGTCAGGTCGAGGACCGCGATCGTTTGAACGCGGGCGAGTAGCTCTGGATGCGTCGCACCGCCGCGGGGTCGAAGACCTTTTCGCCGCATGCCGCGCACTCGTGAAACGCGAGCTTCGGCACGGTGTAAGCGCGTCCGCGAAACTCGCGCTTGAAGTCTCGGCGAACGAGCTTGATGCGACGACTGCCGCACGTCGGACATCGAGTGAGATGCATCATGTCAGTCGACTCCTGGCGTTCACGCTTGATCGATCGCGGCCTAGGGCTTCGGCCCGAACGTCGCGGTGTGGAAGTGCTCCGAGCGCGGCGCGAGCTTGCCTTTGCCTGCGGTGAATTGCTTCCACGTGACGGGCGCGGCGCCGCTCGGCATCGACTCCATCGTGATGCAGCCTTGCACGGGGCAGACCTCGCTGCAGAGGTTGCAGCCGACGCACGCCTCCTCGATGATCTCGACGACGGGGCCGCCGTTCCCGCGCGCGTTCCGGCGGATCGCTTGGTGCGCGCCGTCCTCGCACGCGACCCAGCACAGCTCGCAGCCGATGCACGTTGCGTGGTCGATCTTGGCGACGAGGTGATAGTTGAGGTCGAGATCTTCCCACTTCACGACGTTCGGCAGCGCGCGGCCGCGGAAGTCCTCGATCGTGCGGTGACCTTTCTCGTCCATCCAGTTTGAGAGCCCGTCGATCAAGTCCTCGACGATGCGGAAGCCATAGTGCATGACCGCCGTGCAGACCTGCACCGTCGCCGAGCCGAGCGCGATGAACTCGGCCGCGTCCTTCCACGTGGAGATGCCACCGATTCCCGAAACGGGGATCTTCACCTTCGCATCGCCGCAGACCGCCGACACGAGGTGCAGCGCGATCGGCTTCACCGCGGGGCCGCAGTAGCCGCCGTGGCTCGACTTGCCGCCGACCGACGGCTGCGGCGCAAACGTGTCGAGATCGACGGCGACGATCGAGTTGATCGTGTTGATGAGCGACAGCGCGTCGGCGCCGCCGTTCACCGCGGCGCGCGCGATGTACGTCACGTCCGTGACGTTCGGCGTCAGCTTCACGATCACGGGGATCGTCGCCTTCTCCTTCACCCACTCGACGATCTGGCAGGTGTAGTCGGGCACTTGGCCAAGTTCAGCTCGAACGCGTCGGCGCCCGTGTCCTGCGTGCGCTTCACCATCTCGTGCCACGACTCGCGCTTGCTCTCGACCATGAGCGACGCGATGACGGCGTGCTTCGGATACTTGCGCTTCACCTCGGCGATCTCGCGCAGGTTATCTTCGACGGGTCGATCGGAGATCAGCTCGATGTTGTTGAATCCCATCATGCGCGTCCCGCCGAGATCGACGGAGCCGTAGCGCGAGTACACGTTGATGATCGGCTCGCCGATCGTCTTCCATACCGCGCCGCCCCAGCCCGCGTCGAACGCGCGCGCGACTTGGCCATACGTGTTCGTCGGCGGCCCCGACGCGAGCCAGAACGGATTCGGGCAGCGAACGCCCGCGAAGTTCACGCTGAGATCGGCCATCGGATCACCTCTCGTTTCGCGAAGTGGGCGACAGAATGCGAGGCCCGGAATCTATCCCGGTGCCCCGCGACCCGCAAGCGCGTCCGTCCGTACAATGCCGCCCGTCCGAACGAGGCGCGAGTGAGGAGCCCATCGTGAACCAACCTGGAAAGTTGTCGCGGCGTGACGTCTTGAAGTGGGGAGTCGTGGCGAGTGGAGCGAGCTTGCTCGCCGGTTGCGCGACGAACGAGGCCGGCGGCACTGCCAAGAAGAGCCCATCGTCCGCGCCGCCGGACCCGACGAACGGCTGGCCGACCGCGTCACCCGAGTCGCAGGGCGTGGACTCTCGCATGCTCGAGCGGTTGCCGAAGTACGTCGCGGAGCGGATGCCGGAGCTGCACGGGCTCGTGTTGGTGAGGCACGGCCACCTCGTGTGGGAGCGGTACTTTCCGGCGCAAGAACGCGACCTCGTGTGGACGGGCGGCGGGCAAGGACTCGAGCTTCCGTGGAGCGAACCGTACGCGACCGGCGAAAGCGCGAATCAACTGCACAACGTCAAGTCGGTCACGAAGTGCTTCGTATCGGCGTTGGTCGAGATCGCGATCTCGAAGGGCCTGATGAAGCCGCAGCAAACGCTCGGCGACTTCCTCCCGAGCGCGTTCACCGAAGGCGTCGATCCGAAAAAGCGCCGCATCTCGGTGGAGAACCTCCTGACGATGCGGTCCGGCCTCGAGTGGGAAGAGTTGGGGATGATCGCCGGGCGCTGGGTACAGAGCGGCGATCCGTTCGGCTTCACGATGCGCGAGCAGAAGGTCGTCGCCGAGCCGGGCGAGCGGTGGGACTACAGCAGCGCCGACACGCACGTCCTCTCCGCGTGCCTCACCGCGGCGACCGGGATGCCCGCGCTCGAGTTCGCGGATCGGCACCTCTTCTCGCGACTCGGCATTCGCGCGCGGCGCTGGTCCGCGGACACGCGCGGGTACACGATCGGCGCGTCGGAGCTGTGCCTCACGCCGAGGGATATGGCGAAGCTCGGTCTTCTCTATCTCCATCGCGGTCGATGGGACGGCGAGCCCGTCGTGCCGGAGGAGTGGGTGGCGCTCACGATCGCCCCGCAGCCGGGCGTCACGTCGGACACGATCCTCGGCTATCTCGCGAGCGCCGGCGTCCCGACGAACGAAGACATGCGCCGCTATCGTCAGGGCTACGGCTACAAGTGGTGGCGCGGGACGCTCGCCGGTCATCCGACGTATTACGCAGCCGGTCACGGCGGACAGTACGTGTTCGTCTTCGACGATCTCGACCTCGTGGTCGTTCAAACGGCGAAGAGCCGCCTCGAGCCGCAGGATCTCTTCTCGCCGCCGCGCAGTGTCGGCGACCGGCTCTTCTCGGGCTACAAGCTCATGGAAGACCTGGTGCTCCCCGCCGTGACGTGACGCGCCGGGTCAGGACCAGGCGCGGACGATCAGAGAAACCACAGACCACGACGCTGCCGCTGAGATCAGCGCGGCAAGCCATCGAAACGGCATGTCACCCCGACGGAGGTACGCGATCGAAAATGCAAAGTGCAGGAACACGAGCGGAATGACGCTCCAGAGGACTGCGCGCGGACGCACGTCCATCAGCTGTGCGAAACCAACGAGGGCGGCACCGCTGAGGACGACCGCGACGAGCGCACGAAAGCGATCACCGGTCGACAGCTCGGGCCGAACCGCGTCCGACGTCGCGTGTGTACAGATCCGAGCGTCGTCGAACGTCAGGCGCGCGATCGGATGAACTCGTTCCCGGCGGAAGAGCGTCCGTCCGCGCCGATAGACGAATGCCGTTCGGTGCGGCAGCTCCTGAAAGCCCGGATCCGAGCCTTGGTCGAGCGACGAGGTCACGTGTTGGAGGACGCCCATGCAATCGTGGTAGTACCAGACCACGAACGTGCTCGATCCACATCCACGGTTGACGGTGTATGCACGTCGGAGCCGTCGAACGTGCCAGATGAGGTTCGGCACGAGTCGCGGCCAACCTTCGCGGATCTCGAATTGATGCGTGGTGCTTCGCTGCGGCGGAAACCGAATGAATCGCGGCCATCCCTCGGGGATCGGCTCGTCTTCGGTGACGAGGACAGTCCGGTCGCTGTCGACGATCCGCCGAATTTCATCGCTCGTCTTGCCGACGAAAGACTTCGCGTCGAGCGATCGGTGGGTCAAGCGCCTCGAAGAATGCATGAACGTTCTCGATCCAGTACTTCTGATTCGCAGGGCGCGCGGCTCGAAGGCGCCGGACCTTCGGGCCGCGCTCGTTCGCGCGCCTCGCCCTAATCGCCCTTCTTCGGCTCGATCGTTCGCATCTCGGTCGTCTTCGGCGTGGACGGATCGGGCTTGGGCTTTTCGAGGAGCGAGGCGCGCAGCTTGTCGATGTCGGCGTCGCCCAGGTTCTTCGCGGACTTCTTCATCATCGAGATGAAGTGGTCGATCTCCTCGGGCTGCGACGGGAAGCCAATGTTGCCCTTTGGTCCGTCGCTCGTGGCGAACGTCGCGCCGGCCGCGTCGAGCGTGAGAAACCACGGGATGCCGCCCTGGTCGCTTCTGCGGTAGCTCTTCAGCATCTCGGCCCCGCCGGTCATGCGGTCGGTGTCGACCTTCACGTCGACGAAGTCCTTCGCGAGGAGCGCGGCGACGTCGGCGCGCGCCATCCACGCCTCCAGCTTCTTGCACCAGCCGCACCACGGCGCGCCGAAATGGAGGAAGACGCGCTTGTCTGATTCCTTCGCCGCGGCGAGCGCGTTGGCGAGGACCTGCTTCGCGTCGAGCGGCTCCCGTTGCCACTTCGTGAGGAACGCAAGGATCGGCTGCGGGTCGATCGGGCCCGATGCGGACACGGTCGGGCCGAAGCTCGCGAGCGTTTCGCCGTTGGTGTCGACGACCGAGACGGACGCGGACTCGCCCTGCGCGATGTTCCGATGCGCCAGATTCTCCTTGTCGATGTCGATCGTGACGACCTGATACTCGTACAGGATCTTGCGCGCGATCTCCTTGTTCGACTTCAGGAGCGCGCCGACCTCTTTCAGCGTCGAGGACCAATCGGCCTGCCACACGACGAGCACGCGCTGGTTCTCCTTCGTCGCGCGCGCGATGGCGTTTGCGATCGGCTCGTTCGCCGCTGGAGATCCCCACTCGGTGCGAGCCGGCGTCGACTCTTGCGCTCGGACGAGCGTGGCGAAAAACAGGGCGACCAGCACGGCTTCGAAAAACCTCTTCATGTCTAAGGGCTCCTGTCTCGCGCTCCCATGATTTGGCGACGGCTCCGATCCGGCCAGTATATCCCCACCGACCGCCGACCATCGATCGACAATCGCCGACCCGCAACTCGATGCCGGCGGCCGGCCGCGCTCGGATGGGGTCCCTCGGTTCTGCCCGCGGCGTCGACGATCCCCGACCCGCGTCAAGCGAGCGGCGGGCGAGGTCTCGAATTTGCTTTGCGACGCGGCTGCCGGTTTCCGTGCTTCGCCTTGCAAATGTTTCCCGAAGCTCGGTGCCGCCGAGAGGTGTTGTTTGCTCGAAACCGCTCGAACATCGAAACCGCTCGCGAAGAAACGTCGCTCGCGATGGCGCATTGCCGGCGTCGCGGTCGTCGTTCTCGCGGGAGTGCTCGTCGGGTTGCGGCTCGCGCTTCCTTCCGTACTTCGCTGGTACGTCAATCGAGTCATCGACGAGAACCCGCTCTACGAGGGACGCATCGGCGACGTCGGCGTCCACCTGTGGCGCGGCGCTTACTCGATCAGCGACGTCCGGCTCAACAAGACGACCGGAAACGTCCCGGTTCCGCTGTTCGCCGCGAAGCGTGTGGACCTTGCCATCCAATGGGACGCGCTCTGGCACGGCAAACTCGTGGGACGGATGGAACTCGACGAACCGGAGTTGAACTTCGTCGACGCCGAGGAACCGTCGAAGATGCAAACCGGCGCCGGCGGTCCGTGGCTGGCGATGATCCAGGCTCTCTCGCCATTCGACATCAATCGCGCGCTCGTCCATCAGGGCTCGATTCACTTTCGCGCGTTTCACACGCGAGAACCGGTCGACGTCTACTTGAGCAAGATCGAGGGCTCGATCGAGAACCTCACGAACGTCTTCGACGAGACCGCGCCGCTGATCACGACGGTCACGGCCAAAGGCCTCGCAATGGACCAAGCCGAGTTCGAGTACGAGATGAAACTCGATCCGTTCTCGTATCGGCCGACGTTCGAGGTTGCCGGTCGGCTCCTCGGTCTCGACGTCACCAAGACGAACTCGCTCGCGCGAGCGTACGGCGCGTTCGACTTCGAAGCCGGAACCTTCGATCTGGTCGTCGAGCTGAATGCGAAAGAAGGGCAGCTCGATGGCTATGTGAAGCCGCTCTTCCGCGATATCACGGTGCTCAGCCTCCGGAACGACATTCCCAAGGACAACGTCCTCGAGCTGTTCTGGGAAGCGGTCGTCGAGATCTCGTCGCAGCTCTTCAGGAATCAACCGCACGACGTGTTGGCGACGGTCATTCCGCTCACCGGCGATCTGAACGGCCCTCAGACCGACATTCTCACCGTCGTCGGCAACATCCTTCGCAACGCGTTCATCCGAGCGTATCTGCCCCGACTCGAGGGAACCGCGGAAGACATCAATGGCCTGCATTTCGGAAAGGGCAGCGTGACCGAGCCGATATCCGTGGGAAGCGAGGTCGACAAATGAGTCGGATCAAGCGATGCGTCGATGGGTTCGTTGCCGTGATGCTCGCATTCGTTGCGGGATGCGGCAGCCAGGAAACGAAGGACCGCACTTTTTTCACATCGGGGAGCCGCGAGGCCGACCAACGCGCCGAGCAGAGAATGGCAAAGGCCGGTCAGCTCGGCGGTGCCAATCGGGCCGGCGACGGCTCGAAGGCGACCGACAAGAAGACGCTGAACGAGCGGCTCGGGGGCGATTCGGGCATCGACGCGATCGTCGACGATTTCGTGAACCGGGCTATCGCCGATCCCCGCGTCAACTGGGAGCGAAAGGGCGTCTCGAGCGGCGGCTTCCTCGGAATCGGTTCGCACTCGATGCAACGGGAACTCACGGACGGCGAGGTGGCGCGTCTCAAGCGGATGTTCGCTCAATTCATTTCGCTCGCGACGGGCGGACCGGCCGAGTACGAGGGCCGCGACATGAAGGAGGTGCATCACGGCATGCACATCACGAACGCCGAGTTCGACGCGACGATCGGCGATCTCAAAGTGACGCTCGACAAGCTCCAAATCGCGAACCCAGAACAGAAAGAACTCTTGGCCATCATGGAGAGCACGCGGCCGCAGGTGGTCGAGGATCGGTAATGGGTGGTCGGTGATCAGGGGTGAACGGCCGATTCCGGACGGCGGGTCGTTGGCCGTGTAACGTCGCTTCTCGGCATATCGCTGGCCGGGCGGTGGTGCACGAGGTGCAACGCCGAACGCAGTTCTTACATGTTGCCGCGTCGCTGAGAGACTTCCCGCTATGAGCCGAGGAGCGACACGTGGATCTTGCGGGCGGCGGCTTTTCCTTCGGCGGCGGCGTTGACGATTTCTTTGCCGCCGTTCGCACAGTCGCCGCCGACGAAGACGTTGGGCTTCGCGCTCGTCATGCGGCCGTTTTCGAGGCGCACGCCCGCCGCGCGCGCGAACTCGTCGCGCGGGGTTTGGCCGAGAGCCTTCAGCACGGTGTCGCATTCGATGACGTGCTCGCTGCCGGCGATCGCGACGACGTCGCCCTTGCGGCCGGCCGCGGCTTCGGTGCGCACGCACTCGATGCCGGTGACGCCGCGTGCGTTGCCGAGGATGCGGACGGGTGATTCGTTGAAGCGGAACTCGCAGCCGTCCTTCTTCGCGAGCTCCTGTTCGTAGCGGTACGCGGGCACGTCGCGCTCGCCGCGGCGGTAGACGATGGTCGCGCGCTCCGCGCCGAGGCGCTTCGCCTGCGTGACGGCGTCGATCGCGGTGTTGCCCGCACCCACGACGACGACGCGGCGCCCGACGGTCGTCTTCGAGTACGGTTGCGTCTTCAGGCGCTCGATGAACGCGAGCGCTTCCTCGACGCCGGGCAGGTCCTCGCCGGGAATGCCGAGCGTGCGCGTCGCGCCGAGCCCGACCGCGACGAAGATCGCGTCGAACTGTTTTTCGAGATCCGCGAACGCGACGTCGCGACCGATCGTGACGCCGCAGCGCAGTTCGACGCCGAGGTCGAGGATCGTCCGAGCCTCCGCGAGCGCGAGCGGCGCCTTCATCTTGTACTCGGCGATGCCGTACGTGTTGAGCCCGCCGGGCTGCGGCTTCGACTCGAACATCGTGACGGCATGGCCCCAGCGTCGTAGGTCCTGCGCGGCGGAGAGGCCCGCGGGCCCGGCGCCGACGATCGCGACCTTCTTTCCGGTCGCCTTGCCCGGCTCGAAGAGCCGTAGCTTTTTCTCGAGCACGTAATCGGTCGCGTGACGCTGCAGGAGCGCGATGGCGATCGGCTTCTCGTCACGCGCATTGAGCACGCACGCGCCTTCGCACAGGACCTCGACCGGGCACGCGCGCGCGCACGAGTGGCCCATCGGGTTCGCGTCGAGGATCACGCGCGCCGAGCCGCGCAGGTTGCCGCTGGCGATCTTCTTGATGAACGCGGGCACGTCGATGTGCGTTGGGCACGCGATCGTGCACGGCGCGTCGTAGCAGAAGAGGCACTTCGACGATTCGACGAGCGCGGCATCGCGCGTGAGCGGCGGAGCGATGTCGGCGAAGTTCCGCTCGAGCGGGTCGGCGGGCGAAGGGGTGCGGCGTGCCTCGACGTCTTGCTTTTGCCGATCGGCGTGCGAAGGGGTCCGGCGTTCTTCGACGTCTTGCTTTTGCCGATCAGCGGGCGAAGGGGTGCGGCGCGTGTCGACGTCTTGCTTTTGCCGATCAGCGGGCGAAGGGGTCCGGCTTTCCTCGCTCATTTCACCTCGGACAGCGCGCGGTCGAGTCGCTTCGCGCCCTCGTCGATCTCCTCCTTCGAGATGAGCATCGACGGGGCGATGCGCAGCACGTTGCCGTAGAGTCCGCCCTTGCCGATGAGGAGGCCTTGCTTCTTCGCCGCTTCCATCAGCGCGGCGGCCTTCTTCGGCGCCGGCTCCTTGGTTTTCCGATTCTCGACCAGCTCGAGCGCTTGCATGAGGCCCATCCCGCGGACGTCGCCGATGAACGCGTACTTCGACTGGAACGAGTCGAGGTGCGCGCGCAGTTGCTTGCCGCGCTCGGCTGCGCGCTTCGGCGTGTTCTCTCGCTCCATGACGTCGAGCGTCGCGTCGCAGCCCGCCATCGTGACCGGCGTGCCGCCGAACGTCGAGATCGTGAGGCCGGTCCACGCGTTGGCGACGACGTCCGTCGCGATCGTCGCGCCGACCGACATCCCGTTCGCGATCGACTTGGCGAACGTCATGATCTCGGGCTCGACGCCCCAATGCTCGATGCCGCACCAGTGGTCGCCCGTGCGGCCGAAGCCCGTTTGCACTTCGTCGCAGATGAAGACGCCGCCGTACTTCCGCACGATGCCGACGGCGATCTGGAAGTACTCCTTCGGCGGCGTGATGAACCCGCCGACGCCTTGGATCGGCTCCGCCATGAACGCGGCGGGCTTGCCGTTGGTCTCGGTGCGGATCAACTCGTCGATGTCTTGCGCGCACTTCACTTCGCACGACGGATACGTGAGCCCGAGCGGGCAGCGGTAGCAGTAGGGCGAGAGCGCGTGCTTGACGCCCGCGACCGACGTCGGAATCAGTCGCCACGGCGCATGGCCCTGCAGCGACATCGCGAGATGGCTGCGGCCCGAGTAGCCGTGGCGCAGCACGATGACCTCTTGCTGGCCCGTGTAGATCTTCGCGAGCACGACGGCGGTGTCGTCTGCTTCGGTGCCGCTCGCGGTGAAGAAGCTCTTCTTGAGCTTGCCCGGCGTGAGGCGCGCGAGCTTCTCGGCGACGTTCACGATCTCTTGCGTCGGGTAGAGCGTCGACGTGTGCACGAGGCGCGCGACCTGCTCCTGGAGGCGCTTCGTCACGTCGGGATGGCAGTGGCCGATGCCGAGCGTGAGGATGCCGCCGAAGAAGTCGAGGTAGTCGCGATCGTCCGCATCGAACACGTGCGAGCCCTGCCCGCGCGTGATGACGATCGGCTCCTGGTAGTAGTTCGCGACGCACGGGAAGAGGAACTCCTTGTGCTTCGCGCGAACGGCGGTCGCGTCGACGTGCGGCGTCGCGGCGGGTGCGGTCGCGGGCACGGGCGCTTTGGGTGCGGCTGTCTTTGGGTTCATCACTTCATCCTCTCGGCGCGCTTGATGAATTGGCCGGCGCCGACCTTGCCCACGAACTTTCCGTTTTCGATCACGACGCGGCCGCGCGACAGAACGACGTCGGGAGCGCCGCGAACTTTGCGTCCTTCATACGGGTTGTAGTCGACGTTCATGTGCAGCGTCTTCGCCGCGAGCGTGATCTCGCGGTTCGCATCGAAGACCACGACGTCCGCGAAGCTGCCCGGTGCGATCGTGCCGCGCTTCGGCCACATCCCGAAGATCTTGGCGGGCGCGGTGGCCGTCAGCTCGACGAAGCGGTTCATCGAGATGCGCTTCTCGCGGACGCCGCCGTCCCACACGAGGCTCATGCGCGTCTCGATCCCGGGCGCGCCGTTCGGGATCTTCGAGAAATCGTTCTTGCCGAGTTCCTTTTGCTCCTTCATGCAGAAGGGGCAGTGGTCGGTCGAGATCACTTGAAGGTCGTTGCCCGCGAGGCCGCGCCACAGCTGCGCTTGCTTCGCCTTGTCGCGAAGGGGCGGGCTCATCACGTACTTCGCGCCTGCGAAGCCCGGCTCCTCGTAGTTGTCGTAGCTGAGGAAGAGGTACTGCGGGCACGTCTCGGCGTACGCGGGGAGGCCGCGGTCGCGCGCTTCGGTGACCATCTCCAGCGCCTCGGCGGCGGAGAGGTGCACGATGTAGATCGGGACGTCCGCCATTTCGGCGAGCGCGATCGCGCGATGCGTCGCCTCGGCCTCGGCGCGCGGCGGGCGCGTGAGCGCGTGGTACTTCGGCGCGGTCTCGCCGCGAGCGAGCGCGCGCTTCACGAGCACGTCGATGACGCCGCCATTTTCCGCGTGCATGCAGATCGTGCCGCCGTTCTCGCCGGTTCGCAGCAGCGCGCGGAAGATCGTCGCGTCGTCGAGCATGAAGACGCCGGGGTAGGCCATGAAGAGCTTGAACGACGTCACGCCCTCCTTGACCAGGGCGTCCATCTCGGCCTCGGCCTTTTCGGTGAGGTCCGTGATGATCATGTGGAATCCATAGTCGATCGCGGCCTTGCCCTCGGCCTTGCCCATCCAGGCTTCCCAGGCGTGATGCAGCGACTGGCCCTTGTACTGGATGGCGAAGTCGACGACGGACGTCGTGCCGCCGAACGCCGCCGCGATCGTGCCGGTCTCGAAGTCGTCGGCCGACTTCGAGCCGCCGAACGGCATGTCGAGGTGCGTGTGCACGTCGATGCCGCCGGGGATCACGAACTTGCCGCGCGCGTCGATCGTCTTGTCGGCTTTCACGTCGATCTTCGTGCCGAGAAGGGCGATCATTTCGTCTTCGATCAGGACGTCCGCGGCGAACGTATCGCTGGCGGTGACGACGGTTCCGTTCTGGATGAGCGTTTTCATGGGAGTTGCTTGACCAAGTCCTCGTAGGCGTCGGGTCGTCGATCGCGGAAGAACTGCCACGTGCGGCGCACTTCCTCGATCATGTCGAGGTTCATGTCGGCGACGATCAGCTCGTCTTTCGTCTCGCTGCCTTCCGCGAGGATCTTGCCGCGCGGGTCGACGAAGTAGCTCGTGCCGTAGAACTCGCCGATGTTCCACGGCGCCTCGGTGCCGACGCGGTTGATGCAGCCCATGAAGTAGCCGTTCGCGACGGCGTGCGCGGGCTGCTCGAGCTTCCATAGGTACTGCGACAGGCCCTTCACCGTTGCCGACGGATTGAACACGATCTCCGCGCCGTGAAGGCCGAGGAGTCGCGCGCCTTCGGGGAAGTGGCGGTCGTAGCAGATGTAGACGCCGATGCGTGCATAGCGCGTCTGGAACGTCGGGTAGCCGAGGTTGCCCGGCTTGAAGAAGTACTTCTCCCAGAAGCCGGACGTGTGCGGGATGTGCGTCTTCCGGTACTTGCCGAGGTAGGTGCCGTCGGCGTCGATGACCGCCGCCGTGTTGTAGTAGACGCCCGCCATCTCGCGCTCGTAGACCGGCACGATGATGACCATGTTGTGCTTCTTCGCGAGTGCGGCCATGCGCTCGACGGTTGGCCCGGGCACCGCTTCGGCGATGTCGCACCACTTCGCGTCCTGGCTCGGGCAGAAGTAAGGCCCGTTGAATATCTCTTGGAGGCAGAGGATCTGCACCCCGCGATTCCCGGCTTCCTCGACGAACGGAATGTGCTTAGCGAGCATCGCCTCGCGCACCGCAGCAACCGACGCGGAAGGATCATTGACCGGATTCGACATCTGAATCAACCCGCCGCGAACCACTCTCATCGCACCTCCACCTCCGCGTACGGAGCCAGGGTCAACTCCGGCGGATTATTTCCCACTCGTCAGCGAGCACACCGACCGGGCGACGCGTCGGGGGATTCTATCGCGGGGCCGGTAGCAGGACAGCCCCAAAGCGCGATGGACTGCCGTCTGGCGGGTGCCTCCAGAGAGGCCTGTCCTCGACCTGAATCAACGATGATCGAAACGCCCGCACATGGGAAGCTGGGGTGGCATGGACGCCGAACTTCAAGAGGATTGGGCGCGGTTGCGCGATGCCGCGCTCGCCGAGCTGCGACGGCCGGCCGCGGTGCGCGGGTTCGTGCGCCGAGTCACCGCGGTCGTGGAGCCGGCGTTCGCCGACGCGCATCGTACGGACTTGTTCGTTGCGCGAGACGGATCGTCGGCACTCGCGCGGCGTGGCGCGTGGCGCTTGGGCGTCGACGTCGCGAAGTTCCGAAATCCTGCCGAGCGGTTGCGACATCCGCGAGCTCTTCGCCCGACCATCGAGAGTGCGGACGCACCCGTCGCCGCCGCCGTCGTTCGCGAGCTTCTCGATGCGGCACGCCGGATCCGCGTTCCGTCCGCCGCCGCGGAGACCCGCATCCAGCTCGATGGAATCCGTCATCACCTCGAGATCGAAGGCGGGCTCGAGTCGAGCGCGTTCACGTGGGGATCACATCCTCCTCCCGGTTGGGAGGACCTCGACGCCTTCCTCGCCCGCGTCGTCGACATCGTGCCGCTCTGACTCCGCCGCCGCGAGCTCCCGATGCGTACGGAGCCAGTGCGTACGGAGCCAGGGCCCACACCGCCACGTTCTTCCCTCACGACGGTATCGACGCGAACCCTCCGCATGCCGCCACCGGCTGGCGGACAGGGAAGTGAGAAATAATCCGCCGGAGTTGACCCTGGCTCCGTACGCGTCACTCGTGAACGCGGACGATGACAGCGTTCGTCACGCTGAGGCGTTGCGGGATCGCCGAGCCGTCGTCTTCGATCAGGCCCTGGAGCGAGAAGGTTCTCGGGGTCGCGATCCCAGTGCTTCGAAACAGGATCGAAGGTGCCAAGCTGGACGGGCGATTTGCGATGCCGAGCGCTCGCGTATGCCCGAGGTTGTTCCACGTCACCGGGGGCGAGCCTCCCAGCAGCGGCGGCGGAAGGACGATCGCTCCGAGGCCGCGCGGAAGCGGTGAAAGCGTGCTCGGGCGCGGCGCGCGGCCCCACGCGTAGATCGCAAAACGAGCACTCGCGCGGTTCGACGGCGGGAGGACGACGGCGGTGATCGGTTGATTCGTGCCGATTGCGATTTCGCGCGTCATCGAGTCGCCGCTGACGGCGTTCACGAGAAGGACGGCCTCGCGTTCGCCGAGCGCGACGTTCACGTTGCCATGGCGGGCCGCGATCTCCGGCGGTAAGTAGGTGAAGCCTTGGCCGCCGTGCCGCCGAAGTCGACGCCAGTGTCGGTGGCCGACTCGAATCCGATGCCGCGGAGCGTCACGAGGTCGCCGCCGCTCTCCGAGCCGGACGACGGTAGGACCGAATCCACGGACAGGCTCCACTGCTCGCGCACGAACACGTCCTGGACGTTGTTGAACTCGCCGGGGACGAGGTTGGTCGCCTCGCTCGCAAAAGCGATCCGACGACCCTCGCGCGAAATTGCCGTGTTCGGCGGAAATCGCATGTTGCCACTGCTGTCGCGCTGGTACTGGCCGCTCGACCTATTTCCCGCGGTCCCCGACGCGCCCGTGCTCGCCAGGCGCGTTGCTCCACTGGCGAGATCGTGAACGATCACCTGGCGGCTTCCGTTCGTCCCGCCGGGAACGAGGTTCGTCGCATAGCTGTCGAACACGACGAAACGACCGTCCGCGGAGATCACCGCGTGAAACGAGTCGAGGTTTCCTTGGACTCCGGCGGAGTCGACGCTCGCCCGCACGGTCACGCCGGCGTCCATATCGCGCACGAACACATCTTCCTGTCCGTTGGTGTCGTCGGGAACCAGCGTCGCCCCGAAGCTCGAGAACGCGACGAACCGGCCGTCCGCGGAGATCGATGGCAGTCCATAGCCGAACGCGTTTTGCACGTCGCCTCCCGACGCACTGGCGACGACGCGAGCCGTCATGCCGCTCGCGCGGTCGTGGCGGAAGTAGTAGGGGTTGGCGTTCGAGGCCGAGGTGTAGAGGTTCGTCGCGTAGCTTTCGAACGCGACGTATCGCCCGTCGGAGGAAATCCTGGGCGAGAAGCAGTCGGCATCCGCCGCCTGTCCCGACGAATTCACGCTCACGTTGCTCGTGACGCCGGTCGCTCGATCCAGCACGAACACTTTAGGCCCGGAGGATCCGCCGCCGGCGAGGTTCGTCGCCGTCGTGGTGAAGGCGAGGAACCGCCCGTCCGCCGACAGCGCCGGATCGAAGCAACCGCCGTTCGGCAATCCGCCCGCCGAACTCAGGATGGCTCGCGACGTCGTGCGGGCGACGCGGTCGCGCACGAAAATGCCCCCCTGCGGGAACGAGTCGAAGTTCGAGGCTTCGGCGATGAACGCGACGAAGCGCCCGTCCGCGGACACGCTCGGCTGAGTCGCCGAGCGGATGGCCAAATCTCCGCCGGACGTCTGGCTGACGAGCTCGAGCTCGCCCGTCTCGCGATCGTGGATCAAGACCTGCCAGTACCCGTTGCCGCCCTGCGGCGCGAGGTTCGTCGCGTAGCTGTCGAACGCGACGTAACGGCCGTCCGGCGACATCGACACTCCGAAGCCGCTCCAGCCGTTGCTCACGACCCCGTTTTCCGTGGCGCTGACGCAGTACGTGCTCTGGCCTCGAGCGATTCCGATGCCGGCGGCGAGCAGCACCCCGAGCATTCGGAATGCGTTGCACATGCGCATGACCTCTCTCCTTCGGTGACAGAGGCTTCAGGTGAGCGAGTCTACGCGAGCCGCGACGTCGCGTCGAACGAATGATCCCGCCAGTTGGACGGCCCGTTCAGCCGCGCACGGAGCCAGGGTCAACTCCATCACATTTTCCGCCACCCGGAGACGTGAACGTGAAGCGCCGCCTCGTCACTGAGAGCGGCACACGATGGGTGTGGGAAATAATCCGCCGGAGTTGACCCTGGCTCCGTACGCGTCAGATCCAGCGGGAGATGACGACCTTTTTGTCGGTGTAGAACTCGATGGCGTCGTTGCCGTGGGCTTTGAGGTCGCCGAAGAAGGAGCCCTTGGTGCCGCCGAACGGGAAGAAGGCCATCGGGGCGGCGACGCCGATGTTCACGCCGATCATGCTGACGCCGACGCGATATCGATACTCGCGGGCAGCTTTGCCGCTGGTCGTGAAGATCGACGTCGCGTTCGCGTAGCCGGAGCGGTGCACGGTCTCGATCGCCTCGTCGAGTGATCCGACGCGCGCGATCCCGGCGACCGGTCCGAAGATCTCTTCCTTGCCGATCGACATCTCGGGCGTCACGCCCTCGAAGATCGTCGGCCCGACGAATTGTCCGCGCGGCAGTTTCTCGACGCGCGCCGAGCGACCGTCGAGGAGGAGCGTCGCGCCTTCCTTTGCGCCCGCGTCGACGCAACCGATGATGCGCTCCTTCGCCCGCGCCGTGACGACCGGCCCGAGCGTCACGCCCGTCTCGAGCCCGTTTCCGAGCTTCAGCGCCTTTGCCGACGAAAGGAAGCGCTCGCGGAATGGCTCGTACGCCTTGCCCGGCGTCACGACGACGCTGCCGGCGAGGCACCGCTGGCCCGCGCAGCCGAACACCGACTCGGTGACGATCGACACCGCGCGGTCCATGTCTGCGTCGGGCATGACGACGATGTGATTCTTCGCGCCGCCGAGCGCCTGCACGCGCTTGCCCGACTTCGCGGCGCCTTCATAGACGATCTTCGCGACCGCCGACGAGCCGACGAACGAAACGCCCGCAATGTCGCGATGCGAGAGGATTGCGTTCACCGCGTCCTTCGCGCCGTGCACCAAGTTCAGCACGCCCGGCGGAATGCCTGCCTCTTGAGCTAGCTCCACCAGGCGCGTCGGCGAGAACGGCACCTGCTCGCTCGGCTTGAGCACGAACGTGTTGCCGGTCGCGATCGCGTACGGCCAGAACCACATCGGCACCATTGCCGGGAAGTTGAACGGCGTGATCGCCGCGAACACGCCGAGCGGCTGACGAAACGTCTCGCAGTCGATGCCCGCGGCGATGTCCTCGAGCGACTTGCCCATCATCAACGTCGGGATGCCGCACGCGTGCTCGACGTTCTCGATGCCGCGCCGCACGGAGCCGCGCGACTCGTCGAGCGTCTTGCCGTTCTCGCGCGTGACGGTCGCCGCAATCTCCTCGAAGTTCGCCTCGAGCAGGTTCTTCAGCTTGAAGAGGTGTCGCGCGCGAACGACCGGTGGCGTCTCGCGCCACTTCGGAAACGCCGCGCGCGCCGCGGCGACCGCAGCGTCGACGTCGCGCGCGCTCGACAACGGCACGCGGCCGAGCGACTCGCCGGTGGCTGGGTTCGTGATTTCGAGAGACTCGGTGGACGACGAAGAGACCCACTCGCCGCCAATGCAGTTGCGTAGTGTTTTTTCCATGGCAGGGCGGATTCTATCCGGCGGGAATCAGGAAACAACTGGGCGGGACCGCTCTCGCGCCGGCGATCGACTCGCCGAGAATGTGCTTACGCCCTGGCCCGACTGGCACTCCGCACGACGGCGTTGATGCGGCCGCGCGTTGCTTCGACCGCGGCGCGGGCTCGTGCCCGGCCGGCGCCGTAGAGTCCCTTGGCCTTGCCGTGAGCCGCGATCAGCGCGCGCATCGCGCGTCGCTCGAGATGCGGATCCACCCGATACAGCTCCTTCGAGAGGTGATAGAGGCCGACATAGCCCCACTTCTTCGGCTTGCTGCGGAAGGTTCCGAGGTTGTGGTGGGCGATCAGGTTGATGCCCTTTCGTATGCGACGAATCACCGACTCCGAAAGGTGGAAGAAGTCGGTGCGGCCGTAGTCGTCGTACCCGGCCCGCCGGAAGTACGGCTGCTCGTCTTCGTCGAGGTAGCGGATGAAGCTCTCTTTTCGCATCCACCACTGATCGAGGTCGAACTGCTCTCGGTACTTGTTGAAGAGCGCCGTTCCGGGGAGCGGATGAAACAGCCCTTGCGGCATGAAATAGTCGACCTTGTCTTCGAGCCGGCGCATGAAGTTCAGCGTCGCGTCGATCGTCTCCGGCGTTTCCCAGGGATACCCGAACATGAAGTTCGCGCGAGTGTGGATGCCGATCTCCTTCGCGTCCCGCAGCGTCTCGTAGGCCATCTGCGTTGTCAGCTTCTTTCCGAGCCGTTTGAGCGATTGATCGTCGCCGCTTTCGACGCCGAACGCGATGAACCAGCAGCCCGCCCGCTTCATCTTCTCGAGGACCGGGCGCGACACGGCGTCGATTCGAGTCGTGCAGCTCCACGTTAGCCCGAGGTTGGCCTCGATGATCAGGTCCAGCAGCCGGTCGATCCGTTCATGCGTGCTCGGAAACGTGTCGTCCGCGAAGTCGATCTTCCACGTGCCGTATGTCTTCCGGAGCCAGAGGATCTCCTCGAGGACCTTCTCCGGCTCGCGCAGCCGAAACTCGGACGGCACGGCCTTGAGGTAACAAAACGTGCATTTCGCCGGGCAATCTCGACTCGTCAAGACGCGACCTTCGGGCATCGCGGATCCGTCGCCGCCGTAGTACCGCTCGAGATCGAAGCAGTGGTATGCGGGATACGGCAACGCGTCGAGGTCCCGAACATCGGGTCTGAAATCGTTGTTGTGAAAGGCGCCGTCACGACCGCGATACGAAATGCCAAGAATCCCCTCGAGTGGACGGCCGTCGTCGAGCGAGTCGAGCAGCTCGGCAAACGTGAGATCGCCTTCCCCGCGGACGGCGACGTCGAAGCCGTTCTCGATCGATTCCTCGGGGAGAAGCGTTGCCTGCGGTCCACCCGCGACGAGAAGCCGCGTGTACGGGCGAAGCTTTGGCAGCAGTCGATAGACGCTGCGATACAGCGCGATGTTGTTGTAGATGCCGACGACGTCGGGTCGCACGCGACGCACGTGATCGACGAGCTCGTCATCGGTCGTGCCGCGTCGAACCGCGCCCATGTCGACGACGCGCACCTTGTGGCCGGCGCGCTCGGCGGATGCGGCGACGTAGGCCAGTCCCAATGGCGGATAGGGGTGTGGCGAGTTGGCGTACTTTGGATGAACCAAGATCGCACGAACGTTGCTCGATCGTGTTTGGATCATGCTCGTTCTCCTCAGAGTTCACCCGTCGCCGGATGTCAGTGGCCTCGCTGCGAGAGGTGTCGCCTCGAAATCTCCAGGGGCGGATACTACGCTTCGGCGGTTGAAGCGGTCAAGGATGCGGGGTGTGATGGACCTCTCGGTGATCGTCGTGAACTTCGGAGTGGCGGACTACGTTCGCCGATGTGTCGCAAGCCTGCTCGCGGAGCGACCGATCGACGCGCGATGTGGGCCGATCGAAATCATCGTCGTCGACAACTTCTCGACTGCCGAAGAGCGGCAACGCGTCCGCGCACTCGACGGTCCGTCGGTGCGCGTGCTCGCCCTCGACGACAACATCGGTTACGCCGGCGCGCTCGCGGCCGGTCTCGAGCGAGCGCACGGCCGGCGCCTCGCCTTCCTCAATCCCGACACCTGGGTGATGCCGGGCGCTCTCGCCGCCATGGCGGACGTGTTCGACCGCGAGTCGGGCGTCGGTGCGGTCGCACCCATCACGTGGTTCGACGAGGACAGGACGGTGATGCATCCGCCACATGCAATGCCGGGGATCGCGAATTCGACGTGGCGTATGGCGGCGACACGATCTCGCGTCGCGAGGCGCTGCCTCGACCGCCTTCGACTGGCGTTTCGCTGGCGCTATTGGCTCGCCCGCGAGCCGATCGACGTTCCCATGCTCACCGGCTCTTGCATTCTGACGAGCCGATCGGTCGTCGATCTCGTCGGTCCACCCGACCCTAGCTACCCGCTCTATTTCGAGGATGCCGATTGGTGCCGCCGCGTCCGCGATGCGCGGCTTCGCCTCGTCGCCCATCCGGGGTCGCACGTCGTTCACTACTACAGCGTCAGCACGAACCGCCATCGCGACGAAGCCGCTCGTCGGCACCGAGTCTCACGCGAGCGCTACTTTCGGAAGTGGGCCGGAGGGGCGGGATGGGCGTTCGAGCGATGGCTCGAGCGCGTCGCCGAATCGAACTCTGCAGCGTGCCGCGACCAGGGGGGATTCGAGGATCTCGGTGATCGCGTCGACACGCCTCGCATCGCGCTTCCCGGTCGTGGCGCCGCGAGGTCGCTGGTCGAGATCGCCGGTGAGCCGTCGTTCGAGCTGCCGGCCGGCGCCGTGGTCACCAGTGGAGCGCTCGAATTCTCGACATCGACGTGGCGTCATCTGTGGCCGGCCGACTACTTCGTGCGATCCATCGATGCCGATTCTCTTCGTGTGACCGGTCGATGGCGGTTTCGCCGAGCTGACGATCCGCGCATGGATGAGCCCGCCCGGTGATCGAAGTTCGCAACGGCGGTCGTGACGATGTCGAACAGCGGGTCGGCGGAGCCGGAGTCTCCGTGCGCGGCGCTACAGGTTGACCCGCTTCATCGCCATCTCGCCGTAACGCGCGCCGGATGCGGCGCCCAGGGGCGCGGCGCGGTCGATGCGCGACAGATCGGCGGCGGTAAGTCGAACGTCCGTCGCGCCGGCGTTGTTCTCGAGGTAGCGAAGGCGCTTCGTGCCGGGGATCGGAACGACGTCATCGCCCTGCGCGAGGAGCCACGCGATCGCGAGCTGAGCCGGCGTGCATCGTTTTTCGGCGGCAATGGCCTCGATCTTCTTCTGCAGCGCGAGGTTCTTCTCGAAGTTGTCGCCCTGAAAGCGCGGCGCGTGGTGTCGATAGTCGTCCGCCGCGAGGTCGTGCGTCGAGCGGATCGTGCCGGCGAGAAAGCCGCGGCCGAGCGGGCTGTAAGCGACAAACGTGACGCCGAGCTCGCGGCAGGTCGCGAGGAGTCCCCCCTCGGGCTCGCGGCTCCACAGCGAGTACTCGGTCTGTAGCGCGGCGATCGGATGCACGGCGACCGCGCGTCGCAGCGTCGGCGCCGCCGCTTCGGACAATCCGAGAAACCTCACCTTGCCGCGCTCGACCAGCCGCGCCATCGCTCCCACCGTCTCTTCGATCGGCACGTCGGGGTCGACGCGATGCTGATAGTAGAGATCGATGACGTCGACGCCGAGGCGCTTCAGGCTCGCCTCGCACTGCGCCTCGACGAACTCGGGCCGTCCGTTGACGCCGACCCAGTTTCCCTTCGCATCGCGAACGTTGCCGAACTTCGTCGCGAGGAAGACCTCGTTCCGTCGCTTCGCGATCGCGCGTCCGACCAGCTCCTCGTTGTGGCCCATGCCGTACACGTCGGCGGTGTCGAGGAAGTCGACGCCGAGATCGAGGGCTCGGTGGATGACGGCGATCGACTCGCGCTCGTCACGCGCTCCGTAGAACTCGGACATGCCCATGCAGCCGAGTCCGATCGCAGAAACATCGATCGACGTTTTTCCCAGTCGGCGACGCGGGACGGCTTTCGTTGTGGGCGTCATGGCGGGATCCTCAATCCGTTGTGAGTCGCGCATCGTTCGCCGCTTTCGTCGAAGCCGGGTCGCGCGTGCTGCGCGAAGCCGCGCGCGAGCGGCCGAGTATACTCCCGGCCCATCGGCGGAGCGTTGGGCGACCTAACGAGGGAGGGCACGTCATGAGAGCTGCAATTCTTGGAGGATTCTGCGCCGTCGTCTTGGGATGCGTCGAAGCGAAAACGCAAGCCGTTCGCGAAGTCGAAACGCCGAGCGACCCACTCTCGCGAGAGTTCGCGAGGCAGGAGTCGACGACCGGCGGCACGCTCGGCGTCGCCGTCGTTCACGTCGAGTCGGGTCGGCGCGCGAGCTGGCGCGGCGGCGAACGCTTCCCCATGGCTTCGGTCTTCAAGCTGCCGGTTGCGATCCAGGTGCTCACGCTCGTCGACCGCGGCGAGATCTCGCTCGATCGGAGGGTCACGCTCGACGAGCACGACCTGCGCCCGGGCTACAGCCCCATTGCGGCATCGTTCACGGGACAACCCGTGACGTTGTCCGTCCGCGAGCTCCTCGAGCGCATGACCGGGGACAGCGACAACTCCGCGGCCGACGTGCTCGTGACTCTCGCCGGCGGACCGCGTGCGGTGACCGACCGAATGCGCGCGCTCGGCATCGACGGCATCGACGTGAGCCGAACCGAGCGCGAGCTGTGCGGCGATGGCTCGGGCATTCGCGAGCTGCCGGCGCACGACGAATGGACGCTCGCGAGATACGACGCGCTCGCCGCCGCCGTGTCGCCGATCGATCGAGCCGCGGCCGAGGCGCGCTACGCCAACGACCCTCGCGACACCGCGACGCCGGACGCGATGGCTCGTCTTCTCCTGCGCGTGCAACGCCGCGATCTCCTCGAGCCCTCGAGCGCCGCGCTCCTCATCGATTGGCTCGAACGCTCGAAGACCGGCTCGACGATGATTCGCGCGGGCGTGCCCGCGGGCACGCGCGTGGGAGACAGGTCGGGCGGGATGGCGGGGACGCGAAACGACGTGGGAATCGTCACGTTGCCCGGGGGCGCGGGGCATCTCGTCATCGCGGCGTTCGTGAAGGCGTCATCGAAGGAGTTCGCCGAGCGCGAGGCCGTGATCGCGAAGGTCGCTCGCAGAGCGTACGACGCGTTCGCGACGACGCCCGCGACGCCGTGACGCGTCGCACTCGTGAGACGGTTCATGACGAAGTGGGCGAGGCGATTCGAGGTGTGGTTCAGCGGATGCTTACGTTCATCGGCCGTTGCCGAGCGGGACACGGCGGACGTAGCTGCGCCAGTCGGGAAAACCAGGCGCGTCGCCGCACGTGATGCCGACGAGCGCGGCGACGGAATCGACGAGGCGCGGGCCCGGTCGATTGAAGAGCGCGTTACCGTCGGCAGCGTAGCACGGTACGCCGCGAAGTCGCGCCGGGCAATCGCGCGACGCCAGCATGCGCTCGAGTTCGGTCGCGGCGCGGTCGAGGGCAAGGCCGCACGGCGCGGCGACGACGACGTCGGGCGCGGGCTCCGCGAGATCGCTGAGCGCGACGGCGCGCGAGGCGTCTCCAGGCGCACCCCACGGATGCTCGGCGCCCGCAGCCATCACCAGATCGGGAAGCCAAGTTCCCGCGACCATCGGCGGCGCGGTCCACTCGAGGAGGAGCAGCCGCGGAGCGGGTCGAGGTCCGCGCCGCTCGGTCGCGTAGCGATTCAGCTTCTCGATGCGCTCGCGCATCTCGTCGGCGACTCGGCGACCGGCATCGGCGCGACCGATCGCCTCGCCGACGCGTGCGACGTCGTCGATCACGTCGTCGAGCCGCGCGGGCTTGACGACGACGATGCGCGTCGATGCCGCGAGGCCGCCGAGCTGGAGCGCGCGCTTCACGTCGTCGACCGAGACCGCGCAGACCTCGCACTGATCCTGCGTGAGCACGACGTCGGGCCGGAGCGCGGCGAGCTTCGCCTCGTCGACGCGATAGATCGCCTGGCCGCTCATCGCTTGCACGGCCGCCTGGATTTCGGCGGCGCTCCCGTCGACGCGGATCTTCGCGGCGGTGAGCACGGGAACGGTGTCGAGCCCGGCGGGGAAGTCGCACTCGTGCGAGCGCCCGACGAGATCGTCGCGTCCGCCGAGCGCGCACACCACTTCGGTGAGGCTCGGCAGCAGCGAAACGATTCTCACGCCGGCGTCGGCTTCTTCGAGTTCGGGTTCGCGCTCAAGTCCGGCGCGACGTTCGGCGCCTTCTCCGAGACCTTGAAGAACGGCACTCGTGACGGGCGATGCTGGCGATCGCGTTCGAGCAGCCCGCCGGCGAGCTGCGCGGCAACGCCTTCACGATAACGTCCGTAGACCGAAGTCCAGCCGAGCGCCTTCAACTTCGCGTTCGTCGGCTTCGCCGATTCGGAGAGGTATGCGAAACGATCCGCACCGAGGCGCAAGCGAGCGAGCGCGGCGGGGCCGCGCTTCGGCATCTCGAGGCGCAGGAGCCGCGCGACGTAGTCGAGCACGTCCGCGGTCGTCGACGGCAAGTCATCGCTGACGACGAGCCGCTCGCCGGCCGGGGCCTTCGCGGCCGCGATCGACGCGGCACGGCCGACGTCCTCCGGCGACGCCCATCCCCAGAAAACCTCGCGTGCCGGCAGCACCAGCTTGCCATCGAGGATCGTGTCCAAGAGCGGCTGGAATCCGCCGCCCACACCGTACGCGTGCGCAATGCGCAAGAACGCGACATCGAGCCCGCGTCCCTTCATCGACGCGAGGACTTGCTCGGCGTCGTGCTTCGCGCGCGCGAAGCCGTGGCCGGGCTTGTCGGGCGACGACTCGTCGAGCTTCCCGCTGCGAAGGTCGCCCGCGATCGTGATCGTGCTGGCGAAGACGAGTCGCTTGGCACCTGCGGCGATCGCCGCTTCGGCGACGTTGCGCGTGCCGTCGACATCGAGCTGTTGGACGCGCTCGCCGTCCTTCTCGCAAGGGCGCGACCCGGCGAAGTGCAGAACGCACTCGACGCCGCGAAGCGCCGTGGTCAGCGTGTCGCGCGAGAGGACGTCGCCGCGCGCTGCTCGCGCACCGAGCGCCTGTGCCGCGTCCGCCTGATCGTCGCGCCGAACGAGGGCAACGACCTCGTGTTTGTCCGCGACGAGCGACTTCACGACCTCGCGGCCGAGGAGTCCCGTCGCTCCGGTGACGAAGCAGCGCATGGCTACTCGACTCCCATGATCTCGGGGGACAGCGGCATGTATTTCTCGAGGTACTTCAACTCGTGCGTCTCCTTGATGAGGTTTCGCGCGACGACCATCCGCTGGATCTGATTCGTGCCTTCGTAGATCTGAACGATCTTCGCGTCGCGCATGAACTTCTCGATCGGATAATCGCGCATGTAACCGTGTCCGCGGCGCGTGCCGCGGCGTAAACGAGCTGTCGCGCGGCCTCGACTTTGGTCGCCATGTCGGCGAGCATGGCTTGGACCATTTGAAACGACGAGATCGGCGCGCCGAACTGCTCGCGCTTGTTCGCATAGACCTGCGCGAGCTCGAGCGCCCCCGTCGCGAGGCCGACCGCCTGCGCCGCGACGCCCGGTCGCGCAAGATCGAGCGTCTGCATCGAGTGGCGGAACCCGTAGCCGGGCTCGCCGCCGAGCAGGTTCGCGCGCGGGACGCGACAGTTCTCGAACTCCAGCTCCACGACGGGCACGCAACGGATGCCCATCTTGTCCTCGACCTTGCCGATCTTGAATCCGGGCGTTCCCTTCTCGACGAGCAACGCCGAGATGCGCCGCGACTTCGACTCGGGGTCGGTGACGCAGAAGATGCTGTAGAGGTCGGCCGCGCCGCCATTCGTGTTCCACTTCTTCGCGCCATTGAGGACGTAGTGTTCGCCGTCCTGCGTCGCGCGACAGCTCATGCCGCCGGCATCGCTACCTGCGTTCTTTTCGGAGAGGCCGAAGGCGATCAGAGTTTTCCCTTGCGCGATGCGCGGGAGCCACTTCTTCTTCTGCTCTTCGGTTCCGCCCACGAGAATCGGGAAGCTCCCGAGCGCGTTGACCGCGAAGAGGACGCCGACGCCGCCGCAGCAGCGCGACAGCTCCTCGACGACGATGCACAAGTTGAGCACGCCGCCGCCGTGGCCGCCGTATTCCTTCGGAATCCAGACGCCGAAAAGCCCGGCCTCGACGAGCGCGTCCTTGATCTCCCACGGGTATTGTTGGAGGCGGTCGTACTTCCAAGACAGCGGGCGGACGACCTTCTCGGCAACGTCGCGTGCCCGCGCGCGCCACATTCGGTTCTCTTCTGTCAGCAGGAAGTCCATGTCGCGCACCTCCAGGGTTTGATCCGGCCAAAAAAGGCTGCTCATTGAACCATCGACGTCGGCGTCGCTCAAGGCCGTGTGACGCGGCGGATAGCGGGAAGGTGCCTGTCGTTCACGCTTCGCGGCGAAGCGGGCGAGCGGGATTGAAGGTGATCAGCGGGGGTTCGTCAGTGGCGGTTCGCTCGAGCGGGATAGGTTCGAGCGTGGGTCACCGCAGAGAGAGGACTCTCGAGTCGAGGCTTTTCTTGGAACCCATGCCGGAACAGATGGTGGTCTGTTCGCGCCAGGAGCCCAAGGGGGTATGTGCCTCGAGGGGGTTAGGGTAGTGGTTAGTGTCGGGATCTTGCGAGCAGGGAAATTGTCGTCGACTCGATGAATCGGGAATAGTGGCCATCCATGACGAAACCCCCGCTGATCTGGGGAGCCTATTTGTCTTCGATTTCGACGCTGGGCCCGCGTCGCACCGAGCGTTCGCGTGTGCGCCCGAAGCGGACCTGGCGGCGACACGACGGCGTCCATCAGCTCAGGTCCTGGTTGCCGTGCCGGAGCGATATGGAAAGCGGAAATGGCGGCGTTGGGCCGTAAACCAACCCATTCTTTCGGAACGGACCGGAGTCCGCCGTACGGAAGTCACAGAGCTTCATCGTCAGCTGCCATAATTCGTCGCACCGGCGAAGCGCCTTCGGCAGCAGCTCACGCTGTGCGGGTGGCAATTCGTCGCGATCCGACTCGAGCGTCTGCAAGAACGAGATCACGCTGCACAGCGGTTCCTTCAGCTCTTGCGCGATGAGCTCGGTCGCGCGTTGCGTGAGTGCCTCCAAGTGCCGGAACTGTTCGTCGACCGACCGTCCCAGCGGATCCGCCGTGACGACGTAGCAGGCGTCCAGCATCAACCCCATGTCGAGGTGTGCAACCTTCGTGAGCGAGATCACCGTGTCGCGAAAGAGATCGACGTCATCCGCGAGCTGCCGGCCCAGAGACGCCGTCACGAAGTGCAGGTACTTCTGGTACGCGCCGAGATACCACGTGGGCGACGCACTGATCTGCTGGAAGAGACGACCGACGCGAAGCCGCTTCCCGAAGAAGTCGACCCCCCAGTCGCCGGCAGTGATTTCCGTGAAGTAGTAAGCCTGCAGATGCGTCAGTCGCTCGAAGAGTTGGGTTTCCGGAAAACTCTGAACGGAGTGGAGATGAACGAAGAGGTACGCGTTCAGAAGCTCGACGATCGAGTTCGCCTCGAACTTCAGGTGGTCGTGTGCGTCCCGAATCCGCTCCTCATCGTCCGTCGTGAACTCGAGCGCCGACTTCCTGCGATCGATCTCGGATTGCGTGAGATTGAACGGTGCCATGACCTGTCTCCGATCGATCGGCGCTGAGGGCTGAACTCCCAACCGTCGCCCATTCCCCCGAGCGGGATGCGTTGAGAGCAAGCGACCCGCCGCGCGCTCCCGCCAATCGACGCTCGCGCGCCGAACCAAATTCGAATGAGCACAGTACGCTCATCCCGAGGCGCGACAATCGGCACGAAACTGATTCGGTTGTGGGGGATTTCCCGACGGGGCCGTTGGAGTCTTGGAAGAGAGGACGAGAAATCAGGCGTTCTCGATCGTCCACGCCACCGCTTGGCGGCTCAGCTCCGCCGCGTTCTTCGCCTTGAGCTTCATCTTGAGGCGCTCGCGGTGCGTCTCGATCGTCTTGATGCTGAGATGGAGCTTCTCGGCAATTTGCCGGGTGGTGAGGGCGCGTCCGATCAACTGGAAGATCTCGAGCTCGCGATCGGTCAGGCTCTCGATCGGGGACCGGATCGCCACGGGGCCACGGCCCACCGTTCGTTGGAGCAATCGATTTCTCATTTGCGCACTGAGGTAGATCTGTCCGGCGAGCACCTGCCGGATGGCGTCGATCATGTCCTCGGGCAGTTCTTGCTTGTTGATGTAGCCCATCGCGCCGGCGCGCAAGGCACGCTCGGCATAGAGGATCTCGTCGTACATCGACGCCACGAGCATCTTCGTCTCGAATTTGCGGGCGCGGACTTGTTTGATCAAGTCGAGCCCGTCGCCTCCCTTCAGCGAGATGTCGATGATCGCCAGGTCGGGCTTCGTCGATGCCACCAACCGAAGGGCTCCGGGCACGTCGGCCGCCTCGCCGCACACTTCCAGGTCGGGCTGCTTCGAGATTCGTCCAGCGAGCCCGTCTCTCACCAAGGGATGGTCGTCGACGATGAGGATTCGCGCGCGCATCTTCTCGAGTGGCTTTTCGCCTCCGTGCACGTCATCGACCTTTCGGGAGCGTGCAAGAGACGAGAGTTCCGCCGGTCGGCCCCGGGCCCACGTTGAGCTTCGCCCCGACGACGTCTGCGCGATGCGCCATGATGCGCAGTCCCGTTCCCGGCTCCGAGGGAGGCCGCTTTCGGATACCCACGCCGTCGTCCTGCACTTCGAGGCGAACCGCGCTCGCATCCTTCATGAGCGTGATCTGAACGCGCCGGGCCTGAGCGTGCTTCACGGCGTTGGTGATCGCCTCCTGGGCGATTCGGTAGAGATGCGTGGCGGTTCCGTTGTTCGCGAAGGTCACCGGGTGCTGGCATCGAAAAGTACAGGGGATTCGGTAGAGGTCGCTGGTCCGCGCTGCCAGGTCCTCGAGAGCGGCCATCAGTCCTTGCGCATCGACTTCCACCGGATTCAGTCCGCGCGACAGCGTGCGAACGTGGCTGAGAGCCTGCTTCAACCCTTCAGCGATCTTCCGCGCCGTCTCGGCGTCCGGTAGGGCACGTTCCGTGAGCGACTCGGCCAAGTCGTGAGCCAAGAGACGGAGTCCGGTGAGTTCCTGGCCGGTGACGTCATGGAGATCCTGTCCCACGCGCCGTTGTTCGCGCACGGTGACTTCCAGGATCTCTCGCTCGAGCGCCCTTCGCTGAGTGACGTCTTGCTCGGTCGTTGCGACGGCGAACGGATGGCCCTCCGCGTCTTTCAACGGGGTCGCCGTGATCCACACTTGAACGATGCTGCCGTCCTTGCGGGTGCGCTGCGTTTCCCACGAGTTCACCCGTTCTCCCTGCCGGAGGCGCTCGGTCGTGGCTTCGGTGTCCGGGCGAAGCGCCTCGGGTACGAGCTTCGATGCGTTCATCTTCATCGCCTCGGCCTGGCTGTACCCGTACATCCGCTCGGCTCCGCGGTTCCAAGCGAGAATGCGACCGTCGAAATCCTGGACGGTGACGGCATCATTCGAGTCCATGAGGACCGTCGCCAGCCGCTTCATGTGCTCGTCCGCCAGCTTCGCCTCGCTGATGTCCGTGAACGTGATGACTACGCCCTCGATTAGACCTTCCGTCGTTCGGTACGGGAGGATTCGCCGGAGGCAATAGCGCCCGCCGTTCGTGCTCACCTCCTTCTGGCGCGGCGTGGCGTCACGCATCACTCGATCGAGATCTGCGAAGAGTTGGTCGTCGTCGAACTTGAGGGAGATGTCGCTGAGCGGACGGCCAACGTCGGTGGCGATGAGGCTCAGTAGCTTCGTCGCGGCCGACGTGAATCGCCGGATTCGAAGGTGCGTGTCCAAGAAGACGGTGGCGATGTCGGCCGACGTGAGCAGATTGGCCAAGTCGTTGTTGCTCTTTTCGAGCTCCCCGACTTTGTCTTGGAGCTGGCTGTTGACCGTGCTCAGCTCTTCGTTCAATGACTGGAGTTCCTCCTTCGAGGTTTCGAGCTCTTCGTTCGCGGACTGGAGTTCCTCGTTCATCGACACGATCTCTTCGTTCGACGACTTGAGATCCTCATTGGCAGCCTGCAGCTCTCCGACCGTGTTCCGGAGATCTTCTCGGGTGATCCGAAGCTCGTCCTCGAGGTGGTGAACCAAAGACGGCTCGCTCAACTCTACGGCGACGTTTCGCTTCGTGGCCGGCGCCTGTTCGTCCTCGAACGTCACGAGGACGAGACCGGTACCGACGCGCGGCGCGTGGATCGGTCTCGCAGTGAGTCGGACGCGACGGCCGTTTCCACGTCGACCCAGCCACGTCGCCGACACCGTGACGCGACTCTTGTCGCGAAGCGCCTTGCGCACGGCAGCGCGAAGCTTCGAGCGAATCCCGTCGGGCGCCATTGCCATCAGATCGCGCGTCGGCTCACCGCTCGGCTGGTCGAGATACCGCATCGTCGGGCCGTGGAAGTAGAGGATCTCCGACGCGCGGCCGATGAGCACGGCCGCCGGCGCGAAATCCTGGAGGAGGAGGTGTTGCGTCAGTTGCTGCGACACGCTCGCGGAGTGCGACGCGGAGATCTCGGTCCCACGTCGAGTTTCGATTCGTTGCGCGATCCCCGACACGATGGGGAAGTCGACCGCGTGGGCCCGTCCGCGCCGGACATGTCGATAGATGCGCCACTTCGCCGAGATCGCGTCGAACAGGTCGCCCTGCCGGCCGATCGACTCCGCGGGACCCAGGAAGAGATAGCCCCGCTCGTTCAGCGCGAAGTGCAGCAGGGAGATGACCTTCTTCTGCACGTCGGGCTCGAGATAGATGAGCAGGTTTCGACAACTGATCAGGTCGAGCTTGGAGAACGGAGCGTCGCCGATCAAGTTCTGCCGCGCGAAGACCACGGAATCGCGCAGCTGCTTGTTGACGCGATAACACTGGTCCGCGGTTCGGGTGAAGAAGCGTGAGAGTCGCTTCGCCGACACGTCCGCCGTGATCCCGTCGGGATATACGCCCTGCCGCCCGATTTCGAGGGCGGCGTCGTCCGCATCCGACGCGAACACCTGGAGTGGGCAATTCTTGGACGCAGCGGACAATTTCTCGAGGAAGAGGATCGCGATCGAGTACGCCTCCTCGCCCGTCGCGCACCCCGGCACCCAGACACGGATCGGCGAATCGCCGGGAATCCGCCGCACGAGATCGCGGATCACCTTCGTCTCGAGCACGCGGAAAGAATCGGGTTCTCGGAAGAACGACGTGACGCTGATCAGTAGGTCCTTCGAGAGCCGTCGCACCTCGTCCGGACGCGTCTGCAGGAGCTCGAGGTAGTCCCCGAGCCGTTCGATGTGATTCAAGCTCATGCGCCGCTCGATTCGGCGTCGAAGCATTTTTCGCCGGTAGCAGCCGAAGTAATGACGAGTCTTCGTGCGAAGGAGCGACACGATTTCGTTCAGGGCGTTCCAAGCGTCTCCGCTTGCCAACGCCGTGTCGGCTGTGCGGACGTAGGGGTGTCTCACGTACTGCGCCAGGGCTTCGGGCATCTTCGCCGGCGGAAGCACGAAGTCCGCGACCTCCGCGTCGATCGCGCTCTGGGGCATTTGGCCGTAGTCCGCCGTCGTTGGGTCCTGCACGATCGTCATTCCGCCGTTTTCTTTCACGGCCTTCAGTCCCACCGTGCCGTGCGACCCGGTGCCCGAGAGGACGATTCCGATCGCACGCTCGCGTTGATCCTCGGCGAGGGAACGGAGGAACAAGTCGATCGGCGTCTGCCAAACCTGCTTCGAGACCGGGCCAGTCAGTCGAAGCCGACCGCGCCGGATCGACAAGTACTTGTTGGGCGGGATGACGTAGACGTGGTTGGCTTCGACCGCCGCGCCTTCCCTGGCCTCCGCGACGGGCATGTCTGTCTGTTTCGCGAGGAGTTCGGCCATGAGGCTTTCGTGCGCGGGGGCCAAGTGCGGAACGACGATGAACGCGATTCCCGAGTCGGACGGCGCCGCGCCGAACAACCTCTTCAACGCGTCGAGCCCGCCTGCCGAAGCCGCGATGCCGGCGATCGCGAGCGGGCCGGCAATGGCGTGACGGCCACGCTTGCGTGTGGCGCGATTCTTGGGACTCGGGTCCGCGGGCTCCGTCGCCGTCGACGCAGGAGATCGGCGTCGTGACCGGACGAGTCGCTCACGCGCGCGACTCACCGGAGCTTTCTTTGGGAGAGTTCTTTTTCTCGTGGGCAACTGTTTTCCGCGTCGGTGCGGGTGCAAGGCTTCGGGAGCCGGCCTCGTGACGCGTCGCATCTTACAGGCCTCCGCGTGCGCCCGAAAGCCCCGCCGTCCCCGATGCACCTGCGATGCGAGGCGTCCGGAGCGCGGACGCGGCGGATCGATCGACGATCGGCGCAGCGATCGCCGTGATCCTTCGCGTGACGTAGCCGCGCACGGCGGCCTGTGGCAAGCTGTCGTGCATGCCCGAAGCGGAAAGCCTCGAGAACCTCGTCCGACTCCTCGAAAACGAGCGCCGCTACACGTCGACGCTCCTGCGCGCGTTTCCCCTCGCGCACGGCGGGTTCCGCCCGAAGCCCGAGATGATGACGGCGGCAGGCCAAGTGCATCACATCGCGGACGGCGAGCTGTGGCGCGTTCGCGGTTGCCGAAGCGACGATTGGAGCCTCGACGTCTTTGGTCGAGGCACGTCTTCGAGCACGGATCTTGCCGGCGCCGTCACGCGCCTCGCCGACGTCCGGAAGGCGACGATGGCGTACGTTCACCGACTCACTTTCGACGAGCTCAGAAGCCCGCCCGGCGACGCCGCGCCGTTTCACGACCTCACGGTTGGCGAGATCCTGGAGACCGCGGCGACCCACGAGAGCCATCATCGCGGACAGCTCGTCGTCTATCTGCGTCTCCTCGGCATCGCGCCGCCGGCCCTGTTCACGAGCGCGGAGTGAGCCGTGCGATCGTGAGCGGTCGTCGTCAAAGAACGGATCGCTTCGACTTCCACGCCATCGTGCCCAACGCGAGTGCCGCGCACGCGAACAGCCCCAATCCCAGCCGTAACGACGCGGGACGGTAGACGAAGCGCAGCCGGTGTTCGCCGCGCGGCACGGCAACCGATCGAAACGCGCCGTTCGCGCGGCGGATCGGGACTTCGACGTCGTCGAGGGTGGCGCGCCAGCCCGGGTACGCGGCGTCGAGAAGCACGCAACGGCCGTCGGTCTCCGCCGAGATCTCCAGCGACACCTCCTCGGCGTCGTGGGTCGCGATGCGCACGCTCCCGCCGAGGCCCGTGGACGCGTTGCGCGGCGCCTCCGAGGCGGCGTCCGACGGCTCGCGCTCGAGGATCACGCTGCGGCGCGCGTCGAACGACGGGTCCGCCGTGCGCGCGACGGCGTCGTCGCGCGTCTCGGCCGTGACGACGCCGCTCTCGGGCACGAAGTAGGCGCGCGGCAGGGCATGGGGGTTTCGATAGACGTGGACGTCGTTGCGATCGAACGTCTCCTCCAGCGTGCGACCGAACAGCTCCGGCGAGAACTGCGACCACTCGGTCGTCACGTCATCGCTCACCAACCGCAGCAGGATCGTTTGGCCCCGGAACGCATCGAGATCGACGTCGACGAGACGGCCGCCGGATCCGATGCGATCGTCGAAGAGCGTCGCGGGTTGGCCGCGTTCCTGCCAGGCGAGTTCGCAGCCCGCGCCATCGCACTGCAGATTGCGAAGGGCGTCGGGGTGGAAACCAACGGCGAACGCGAGACGAGCGCCGGCGGAGCCCACGTGAATCGGCCGGTTCAACGCACACGGCGTTCGTTGCGCGATCGCGACGCGCGAATCGCCCGATAGGCTCACCGTCGATCGTTCGGCGAAGCCGACGCCCGGAGCCGCGATTCGGAAATCGGCGAGGCCGTTCGGTGCAAGCGACTCGTCGGCAGGGGTCCGAGGATCCGCCCAGCAAATGCGATCGAAGCGCCGGTTTCCGTTCGGGCCTGGATCCGTACGCAGCGAGAGATAGCCGTCACCGGCGGGCACGGCCACGGTCTCGTCGAACCATCGGCGGTCGGCAGTGCGGCTCACCGGATCGAGGAAGCGTCGATAGAGAACGCGGGGAGTGGAGAGGCGCTCGACCTCCACCCGGACGCGCGCGTCGCTCGCCGTGGACGCGACGCTCGCTCGCAGCCTCGCCGCGCGGAGCGGCAGCGAGATCTCCAGCTCGTGCGGCCGCTCGGGATCCACGCGGAGGGCGACGCCGTTGGTTCGGCTTCGATCGACGAGCCGAAATCCCTCTTTTTCCGGAAAGGGGCGTCGTGCCCGGCTCGCGAGGAATCGAGTGGCGTGTTCTTCGATCGGCCGAATCGAGAGGAGGTAGCGAACTCCACTCTGATCGATGGCCGTCCCGAACAAGTCGGGCTCCGGCGAGTCCGTGCCCGAGAACCGGTCGAAAACCATCGGCTCGACTCTCTTCCGGATCCACTCCGTCGACGTCGCCACGCTCAGGCCGTTCAAGAATCGTAAGTCGTCGAGACCGAACACCGCCGCCCAGTTCGGCGACATCAGCCCGTCGAAACCGGCGATCCGAGGATGCGACGGGTCCGAACGGAGTGCGTCGACGAACGGCGGCGGGGTCGACGGATCGTAGCGCTCCGGACGATCTCGTGGGACGTGCATCCACAGGCACGCGACGCAACCGATCGCGGCGAAGGTCGCGCCGAATCTCAGGCGCGGCCACGATGCCACGCCGATCGCGATGGCGAGGAAGCCCATCTCGACGATCACGGCGTGAAGCGTCGGCGGCCACGCGCCGGCCGCGCCGGCCGCCTTCCGATAACGCAACACGAACACGGAAACGACGGCGGACGTCACGCCCGCCGCGACGACCAGAGCGCGACGCCCTGCGTTTTCTCGGGCGAGGCGATCGAGTGCGAACGCGGCGAGCGCGCCGATGCAAAGCGCGATCACCGGCTGCAGGTGTTTCGTGAACAGGACGAATCGGAGCAGCGGCAAGTGTCCGATCCATTGGACCGGCGGCCAGCCATGGATCTTCATCACGCAGACGACGAGGAGGCCCGAGAAGAACCACTGCGCTCCGTCCTTTCGACGAGCCGCCAATCCGGCGAGCCCGAGAGTCCACGGAACGATTCCCAAGGCGCACCACCGCGTCATCGGGCCCATCAGATCCCACGTCGCATTCAACGGCCCGAAGAAGTCCGGGACGAGGGCGAGCGCGAAGGTTCTCGTGGGATCGTGCTCGAGACCCGCGGCCGGCGGCTTCGTGTGAACGCCGTGCGCCACGTACTCGATGCCCGGGACGAGCAACGGTGCAGCCAGCAGGATCCCGAGCAGGAATCCGATCGCGCCGAGGGACAACACGTCGACGCGAAGGCGGCTTCGATACGCGAGGTAGAGGCCGGCCGCCGAAAGGAGAACGGCGACCGATTCGGGATTTCCACCGAACACGGCGAGCGCCGTCGCGAGGGCGAGCCAGGCCATCGTTCTCGCGCTTGGCGCCCGGCACAGTTTCTCGAGTGCGAGCAGTACGAGCGGAAGCCAGATCTCCACGTCCAGGTGGACCATGTTGACGAGCAGCACGAAGTACCCGCTGAGCCCGAAAATCGCGCCGCCGGTCGCGGCGCCGAGCCAGCCGACTTGAATCTCGCGCAGGAAGAGGTACGCGAGAAACGCTGCCAGCCACAATCGCAGGAGCAGGTAAGCGTCTTGCATCCACTCGGTCGGAAACAGGAACACGGGCCAACGCAGCGGCGCGTAGATGCCGGTCAGGAAGTTTGCCGCGAACGGCTCACCGAAAGCCGAACGTGTATTCCAGTACGGGATCTCGCCGCGGCCGAGCGCATCGTGGACCTGAAACGTCGACGGCTCGTAGGTCGTCGCGGAGGCCTCGGCATCGACGACCGGACCGCGGAGCGGCCGATGCCCGTGATAACCCCATGGTCCGGATGGGCCGGCGACGCCGGCTTTGAGCGCGCTCGTCTGAAGCGTTCGACCGAAAAAGACGACGTCGGGAAAAGACAGGAGCAGCATCAGGGCAAAGGCAAGGAGGGCGAAGGCGTGCTCTCGTCGCGGATTGCCCGCTCGAAAGATCAACCCGGCGAATTCCCCGGCGGAATGCGCCGATCGTCGAGGATGCCGCCGCGTCGCTCGATCCCGAGCATGCTGTAGAGAAACGAGAAGAAGATCGTCTGCAGGCCGATCACGAGAAACGTCATTCCCACGAGCGCGTGGCGCATCTCGTGGAGATCGGTGAATCCATTTCGCGCCCAGCGAACGAGGACGGCGAGGTCGTACCCGAATCCCGCGAGGAAGAGGACGACGCCGAGCACGAGACCGGTCTCGAGTCGGAATCGATCGAACAAGCGGTTCATCCGACTTTGCTGATGGAAGCGCTCGACGTGCGAGAAGATCTTCGCGGCGATGCCGAACAACACGAGCTGGAAGCCGGAAATGGCCAGCGTCGATCCGAGGAACATGAAGTGATAGTCGAGCTTGACGACACCGAGGTCGAGCGGCCCGTTCAACTGCGTGAGCAGAAGCACGAATCCGAGGATGGTCGCGACGAGGCCCGGCAGAAGGAAGACGTAGTTCGGCGCGAACAAGAGGATGAATCGCAGGTGGCGCCAACCGTCCCGCCAGGTGCGAAGGTGCGGCGGGCGTGAGCGGCGATCCTTGTGGAAGTGGATGGGGATCTCCACGATTTCGAGGCCGTAGAGCGCGCTCTTGAGCACCATCTCGGACGCGAACTCCATCCCCGTCGCGCGCAGATCGAGTCGCTCGAGCGCGTCCTTTCGAATCCCGCGCATCCCGCAGTTGCAGTCGCTGATCCGGGTCTTGAAGAAGCGATTGATCGCGAACGTGAGCACGGGAGTTCCGAGGTGGCGGTGGAGGAAGGGCATGGCGCCGCGATCGATCGTTCCGCGGAGGCGCGTTCCCATCACCAGATCGGCGCCGCGCCGGAGCTCGTCGACGAAGTCGTCGATCGCCGAGAAATCGTAGGAGTCGTCGGCATCTCCCATGATCAGGAATCGTCCGTGCGCGCGGCGAAACCCTTCCGTCAGCGCCGCGCCGTACCCGCGAGCGGCAACGGGCACGACTCGGGCTCCCTGGCGTTCGGCGATTCCCCGGGAATCGTCCGTCGAGCCGTTGTCCGCCACGACGACCTCGCCTGCGATGCCGAGCCGCCGGATCGCGGCCTGCGCTTTCTCGACGCAGAGTCCGATCGTCTCGGCTTCGTTCAGACAGGGGATCACGATCGACAGTTCGAGCGTCGAAACCGGTGCGGGGTCCCGAGCGACCGACCCTTCATTGGCGGCACCAGACGGGGAGACTTGGGCGCTCACGCTCGACATGAGACGGACAACGCGTTCACGTGTCAATCGTCTCGTCCGGACTCGCGGAATGCTCGCGAGGCGGTGGACGGGCCTGAGGGGCTGGAATGCCCCGACGGCTCAGATCTTGGCGACGCCGGCGATGATCACTGGTTCATGAGCTGGATGAGTCGATCGTGAAGCGTCGCGACGAGCGGAAGGTTGTCGGGGTCGTCCACGACGTTGATCAGCTCGAAGGGGTCCGTCGTCAGGTCATAGAGCTCCCGGAAGCCGTCGTTGTACTCGACGTACTTCCAGTTCGCGTTGACGTTTCCGGGGCCGGTGATGATGCCGCTCCACGCCGGATAGTTGCTCGGCGGATCGCCGTCGCCCAGGGGCTCGGGTCCGAAGTTTTCGACGAGCACGTCGTTGCGTGGCGGTGGGCTCGCCGCCGACTGGAGAAGTGAAACGAAGCTGATTCCGTCGACGTGATGGCCGCCTGGGATGCTCACGCCCGCCAGCTGGGTGATCGTCGGTGCGATGTCCACGTTCGCGACCAGGCTTTGAGTCGCGCCGTTGGTTCCGATCCAAGCCCCGTTCTTGGTGAGAGCGACGAGCGGCGTCTTCACGCTCGCGGCAAACGGGCTGCGCTTGCCTCGCAAGCGGTGCTCGAGAGGCGAGTAGCCGTTGTCGCTCAGGATGAGCAGCAACGTGTTGTCGAGGCGACCCGTCGCGTCGAGCGTGCTGATGATGTCGATGATGGAGTCGGTCACGCTGGCGAGCGCATTCGAGCCGTCTCGATAGAGTTGATCTTCTTCGTCGATTTCCGCTTGAGGCCGCGGAAGCGTGATGGCCTGGATGAACGGATGCTTGTCGGTCACGTCGTCTTCGAGATACGCCGGATCGCCCGGCGGTCTCGGCGCGACGAGCGTCGGTCGCAGCGCAGCGTGCCGCGGCGCCGGGATCGCGGGAGTGTGCGGGGTCACGAAGCCGACGTACATGAACAAGGGCTGATTCGCGGGCGTCGATGCGATGAACTGAATCGCTTTCGCGCGATCGACGTCGGTCCCGTAGTCGGCGTCGGAGTTGTGCGGATACGAGGTGATGACGCCGTTCTCGGACAGCGAGAAGTTCCAGTAGCCACCCTGGCCGAGATCGTACAGGCTGCGCCAATGCGACCAGCCCGGCGGAACGAACCCCGGCGGGTTCACCGCTTCGTACCCATTCAGGTATTTGCCGAGCAGACCCGTCCGGTAACCGGCGCCATTGAGCCACGTGGCGATCGTCGATTGATCGAGGGAGCGCTGCGTGAACCCGATCGCGCCGCCGTCCGTCGCGCCGACTGACGAAGGATTGTTGAAGTGAATGCCCGTGTTGTGCGCGAACTGCGCCCGGAGGATGCTCGCTCGCGACGGACAACAGAGAGGAGTCGTCGAGTAGGCCGCCTTGAAGACGCGTCGCTTGATTCCGAGGCGGCGAATCTGATCTCGCAGCCGGTTGTCGCCGGGCGCACCCTTGAGAAAGCGGAGCTGCGTCGGCGCGAGGTCGTCGAGCACGAGTACGACGATGTCGGGTGGGCCTCCCACGAGCCCCGAACCCTGCGCATGTGCGGAGCGGGCCGAAAAGGCGAACCACGTGGAGACGACGGCTGCCGTGAGAACCCCACCTGCTACGGCGACCCACCACCTTCGCGCGTTCGAACGATCCATCGAAGCTCCTCGAGCGATCTCCCGTCGCGAAGTCCCTTCGCCGCGTCGGTGCACGGGATCCGCACTCGACGCGCGATTGAAGCGGCACGCCTCTTCGACGATCCCCTGGCACTCTAGGCCCCTGCGACCCAAGCGCCCCGATCCGGTCTACACCATGGAAGACCGGGACGCGAATTCTACACGACCGTCGTCCCTCAGGCAGCTAGGAAGTCGACGAAACGTTTTCCGGCCCTCGGAGTCGTACCGATCGGATCCCTTGCGTTTCACGGCGGATCGGACCGATTCGACCGCCGGATCGCGCCCAAAATAATCGAACTCGGCGGGGTCGTGCGGCGGCGGAGCGGCACGGGACGTCGAATCCACGCTACCAACGAAAATCCAATCCCATGTCGACGAGCGTGCTGTCGATTGCGTCACCGACCGATTGCATCGCGCCGGCGTAGAGGCTCACGGCGCGCGAAAACCACCAATCGACGTAGAGCGAGAATTGCGAGACCATGAGGGTCGTGTCGGTGTCTGCGGTGTCGGCGTATCGCCAATCGATCGCGGGGCGCAGCGTCAGTCGATCATCGAATGCGGGGAAGACTCCGGCGAGCTGGCCGCCGAGTCCCTTGGAATCCGACCCGTCCAAGTTGAACACCGTGAGCGCAATCGAATCGTTGGTCGTAAGCGTGTCCGTGCGCCGGATCGTGACGCGCCACCGCGGCGAGCCGTTCTCGTCGGGCGCGTCGATGAATGCGATTTCTTCGTCGAGTCCGAATCGCAGCGGCAACTTTTCGCTGCTCCCGACCCAGTAGCGCCAGTAGCCCCGATCGAAGAATCGATTGTCCGTGAAATCGAGAAGGTCACGCTCCGCCGCCGTGTCGGGGCGTTGATAGTGATCGACGCCCGCGCGAAGCGTGAATTCGGTCGTCACCGGCGACACCGCGTAGAGATCCATGCGGGATAGTTGCGGCCCGCTGCGCGTCTCGGCGCCGCCGACGTCGAAATCGACTTCGTTCGTCGAGTACAGGCTCAGTTTCGATCCGAGATCCGCGCGCTGGTCGGCAAGGAGCGCGAGCCGGTCTGCCTTTCCCTTGAATGCGGAGCCGAGCACGCCGAGCGTGCCCGAGTAGTACGCGTTTCCTCGCTTCCCGAATTCACCGGTCGCGTAAATCGCCGCCGTCGGCTCGTCGATCGATGGAGACAGATCGAATCGCCGAGGCTTGACTCCCGCGACCCCACCGACGTGGAAGTTCTCCGATGCCACGAGATCGCCCACGACGCCGTCGACGTATCCGATACCGGGAAGCTGGACCGGAAGGAATCGCCCGAGCTCGAGGGAATCGCCGCTTTCGAACTTCCGGAACAGCGCGAGTCGGTAGACGTCGGCGCGAGCATCCGGGTAATCCGACGAGCCCGAGAACGCGGAGCCGGATCGATACGAAAGATCGCCGGACCACTCGAATGCCCAAGGTGAGCCGTCGATTCGATCGATCGATCCTTCGGTGCCCACGCGCGACCGTGAGAAGTCCTCCTTTCCGTTCGAGTCGATCTGGAACTGCTCGCGAAATCGCAGCCGACCATGGAACACGTTCGACGGCTGCGAGAACTTGCCCTCGCGCGGTGCGAATGGAGCAAGGAGCGGCACGAACGTCGTGTCGTCATGGGCGAGTCTCGCCACGCGGTCCGCGGCTGATTCCTCGCCTGTCTCGGTGGCGCTCGTCTCTGGGACCTCGACGACGAAGACCACGCGGTCGAGCGTGCTTGGCCGAAACAGCCCCGACTGTGAAACGAGTCGCACGGTCGCCGAGTTGCTCGACGCATCGACGACTTCGACGCGGCCGAGATCGGTCGACTCGCGCTTCACGAGCCCGACGTCTCCCGGCCGAAGTCCATCGGTCGCTCCCGCGTCGACGTAGAAGCCGTCCGGCGTCTCGTACGTGATGCGACAGTCGAGCGTCTTCTCTGCGGCGGTTGCGGCTGCCGAAAGGACAACGACGAGGCACGAGGCGATTGCAAGCGGCCGGAGGCCGCCTGTCCAGCCTACGGTCACGGCTTTCGCGATCAATGTGTACCGTTTGGATGGCATCGGTAGCACGCATTCGAGTCGTAGCTGTAGCCACTGACACCGCGGTGGTGACTGTCCATCGAGCTTTGGGCATGGGCGTGGCAGACGATGCAAGTGAACAAAGCAGCGCTCGCGCCTGGGTGACACGTCGTGCACGTGACGTCGTGAGGTCCGCGAAGCGGGAACGCTGAATGGCTGAACGTGGCGCCGGTGAACGTGTTCGTGTTGTGGCACTGCGTGCAGTCCCGCGGGAATCCGAAGGACAGGTGATTCGGTGCCCGCTCGTAGTCGGCGCGGTGACAAGAGAAGCAGTCCGTCGGTATGGGACCGTACGTTCCGCTCGTGTGGCATTGCCGACAGGTGATTCCACTGTGACCGCCCGTGAGCGGGAACGCCGAGTGATCGATGGCGGCGTCGCTGAACGTGATCGTGTTGTGGCAATCCCGGCAGTCGTGGGAGAAGCCGGAGGCCACGTGATCCGCCTGTCGTTCGTAATCGGCGCGGTGGCACGCGTAGCAGTCCGAGGCAACCGGTCCGAACGATCCGCTCGTGTGACACCGTCGACAGGCGAGCCCATTGTGGCCGCCGGTGAGCGGGAAAGAGGCGTGCGAGAACGTCGCGCGCGACCAATCCGTCGGCGTGTGGCATCGCTGGCATTCCCGAGTCAACCCGCTCGCGACGTGGTCCGGGTTCGTGGCGCGTGCGAGATCCGCACGATGGCAGAGATCGCAGTCGACGGGAGCGCCGCGAAAATCACCGACTGGCGCGCGCGGGTGACAACTCTCGCAGGGCGTCGCCGCGTGGACCCCCACGAGAGGGAATCGCGTGCGTGCGTGGTCGGCGACGAGCCCGCCCGGGCGCCACGTGTTCTGGCTCTCTTCGTGGCATCGCAAACAGTCGAGCCCGAGCGTGCCCTTGTGAGGATCGGGGTGGCAGCCGCCGCAACCTCGAGCGACATACGCCGACACGGGTCCTCGATCGTTGTGACAGCGCAGACACGCCGCCGCGGCGTGGGCGCCGACGAGCGGATGCCCCGTTTGTTTCTCGTGATCGAACGAGAAATCCGCACGAAGCACGTCCCATCGCTCCGGGACGTGACACAGTCCACAGTCTCCGGGGAACGTGCGATGGGGCACGAGCGGCCCCCAGTCGTCGCTCCACCCGTTCCGAGAGACGACCGTCTCGCAGCTGAGCCCGACGATCGTGACGGCGATGCTGAGCAGCAGGCCAACGATCTTCGATCGATTACCGCTCGGGAAATGCATGGCAGTCCTTGCACTCTCTTCCGACAGGTTTGAACCGAATGACGAATCGATCCTCGGCGACCTTCACGCTCGGGTGACAGCTCTGACAGGGCACCTTGGCGTGAGCGCCGTCGAGAACGAACGTCGACTGTGTGTTGTGATCGAACGCGAGGTCGTTCCACGTTCGAGTGGAGGGATGGCAGCTTTCGCACGCGACGTTTTCCCCCTCGCGGAACTGACCCATGTGGACGTCGCGGTGGCATGAGTCGCAGGTCTTCGGCGTGTCCCGGTAGACCCGAACGCTGGCCACGATGCCTCGCGCGTCGGTCGACTTGCGCACGCCGTGGCACGCCTCGCACGTCGCGGTCGCGTGTGCGCCGGTGAGCGCCCATCCGGTGCGCTTGGCGTGGTCGAACGGCCGGATCGCGAACGTGTCCAACGCGGCGCGGTGACACGCCGTGCAGTCTTCCGACGCCAGCTCTGTCGTGAACTGTGGGCCATGCGGATTCCGATGACAGGCCTTGCACTCTCGCGTCGTGTCCTTGAACCGACGGACGGCGGTCGTGGAGTCGACGCGATGACATGACCGACAGGAAACGGCGGCGTGCGCGCCGGCGAGCGGGAAGGACGTGTGATCGTGATCGGTCACGCTGAAGTGCGCCGGCGTGAAGTGCGTCTCGCCGTGACAGTCGCGACAGCCGCCGGGACTGGCGGCGAACTGTCCGTCATGCGGATCGCGGTGGCACCCCTCGCACTCGCGCGCGGTCGGAACGAACGTGCGCACTTGCGTCATCGCGTCGACCTCGTGGCAGGCACCGCAAGGCGCTGCGACGTGCGATTCCTTCAGCGCGAACGTCACGTGCTCGGCCAAGCCGAAGCGTGCGGGAACGAAGTGCGTCGCCTCGTGGCAGTCGAGGCAGCTCGAGTGCGTTGCCGCGAACTGACCCTTGTGTACGTCGGCGTGGCAGCCGTCACAGTGCGTTTCGTTGCGTCGATAGTCCGAGCTTCGCGGGTCGGGGTATCTCGCGGCGAACGGGAGATTCGCGGGATGACAGCCCTCACACTGCACGGTGGCGTGTGGCAAGACGATGCGAAAGCCCGTGAGTGCGTGGATGTCTGGCGTCACGCGGGCGGTCGCCGCGGTCCATGGAGTGCCGTCGTTCGCGTGGCACGACTCGCACTCCTGCCCCCAGTTCACCCGGTGCGGATTCTCGTGGCACTCCACGCAGCGGATTCCGCGCACTTCCTTGAAGTGCAGGCTTCCGCCGGGCTCGCCGGCGTTGGTGACGACGTGGCAGCGATCGCACCGCGCGGTCGCATGACCGCCGCGCAGCGGATAGTACGTGTCGTGATCGAAGCGAGCCGCCGGCTTGAACCGATCCTGAGAATGGCACTCCTCACAGTCGAGTGAGAGTCCACCCGCGTGCGGATCCGCGTGACAGCGCGTGCAATCCTGTGCAAGCCCGAGAAACGTGTGCGAGCGAACGAGCGCCGGAAATGCGGGGAGGGCGAACGGCTTCATGTCCTTGATTTCGTGACAGGACTCGCACGCCAGACTGTCGTGTCGCCCGACCAGGCGGAAGTCGACGTGAGGATGCGTGAAGCCGCTGCGACCCTTCTCGCCCCACGCGAGGGCGCCGACGAGCGGATCGTCCTTCTCGCCATGCACGACGTGGCACGAGCCGCACGCCGTCTCACCCTCGTTCGACAAGTAGCCGTGAAGGCCCGTCTTCGCCGCGATCTCGTTCGCGATCTCGGTGTGACATCCGAGGCATCCTTTCGCGAGCCCCGCCGGCGAGTGGCACTTGTCGCAGTTGCCGAGCAGCGAGACGCCCGGGATCTGAGCATGCGCGGAGGTGAAGCCTCCCGGCGCGGCATCGAAAACGGCCAAGTAGGCGGCGATCCCGAGGAGCGCCAGCGTTCCCGCGACGAGGGGGGCTCGTGGATGCAGCAACACTAGCGCACCACGTGGAATATCCAGAGGTCGCCGAAATGCAGGGCGATCGCCACGTGGAAGGCCGCGAGAACCAGCATGAGGACGGCGAGCCAGCGGTGGAGGAATCGCCACGAGCTCATGAGCGAGCGCAGCTCGGCGTAACGGGCGAGCCAGCTACGCTCGCGACCGAGTTCCCCGAGCAATCGACAGATCCGGCGCGACGACGCGCGCGGTGCGTCGGACGCGAGCACGGCCGCGCGTGCCGTGGCGTATTGTTCTCGCGCGTCGCGATCGCCGAACGCGAGAACACCGAGCGTCGAAAGGAAGCCGGTTCGCTTCGTCGGATCCGTCGTGAACCGCGAACGCGGGTCGAGGATCGATGATCGAGGATCGACGCCGAGCGTCATCAGCTCGCGCCGATGCGCCTCGAGCTGGCGACGGATCTCCTCCAGCTCCAGCTCGCGGCCCTCGACCGATCGCGGCACTCGCGCGTAGATGAACCGACCGACCACACCCGATACGATCACGACGAGCAGCGATGCCGAGCCGAGGATCGCGAGCGCGCTTCGCGGTAGGAATGCACTGTGGAGGAGGATCAGCGCGGCGGCGATCGAGCCGGTCAGGACGTGAAATCCCATCCAGCCGCGGAGCGAGCCGAGCACGGTGAGCGCGCGGAAGCGCTTCCTCACGAGATAGAGAAGGTTCAAGAGCATGAGGACGGAGCCCACGATCCCGAACGCAAGTCCGAGTGATCCCGCCGGGCGCAAGCTCGCGTTCCGCGGATCGAGCGGTCGCGCGGCGAAGGGAAGCGAGTAGTAGCCCCAGTGAAACGCGACGAACAGCGCAATGGCGGCCGCCGACACAAGGCCGAGGGAGAACCAGAGCCACGACGCCAAGGATTTCGATCTCATGGCTCAACTCACCGAGACGGCCGCCCGGCCGACGATGGGCGCATTCGATCCGTCCGCTCCGAATCCGAGTCCGATCTCCCGAAGGAGCGCGAACGGTGGCTCGCCGCCCGCCATGACGAAGACGTGATCGTTCGGAATGCGAATCTCCCGAGATCGGTCGCCGTCCTCGGCGCGAAGCGTCACCGAGTCGTTCTCGATGGCGGTCACCTCCGAGGAGAAGAGCGCTCGAATGCGCCCCTTTGCCATGAAGTCGCGGACACGCTCGTCGTTTCGAGCCTTCAGGCGAAAGAACGCTTGCTTTCGATAGGAGATCGTGACGACGTTGCCGGGCTGGCTTGCGAGGCCCATCGCCGCCTCGACGGCGCTGTCTCCGCCTCCGACGACGAGGATTCGCTGCCCCGTGTAGCTCGCGGCGTCCGCGATCTGGTAGAGGACCTTGTCGCTCTCTTCGCCCGGCACGCCGAGCCTTCGCGGAGTCCCACGGCGTCCGAGTGCGAGGACGACGAACCGGCTGCGAAAAAAGCCGGCCGACGTTTCCGCGACGAACGCGTGCTTCTCGCCGCGCAGCGAGAGCAGCTTCACCGGCCGTCGAATCGGCACCTGGAAGTCGCGGACGATTCCTTCCCACAGTCGAAGGAGATCCTCCTTCATGTACTCGTGCTTCGTCAGGCGACCGTAAAGCGGAATCTCGACCGGCTGAGTCAGCGTCAGCTTTCGCCTCGGGTACTTGCGGATCGTGCCGCCGGCTTCGTCTTGATCGATCGTGAGGTGGCGAAGTCCGAACTCGATCGCCTTGAGGCTGGCCGAAAGACCGGCGGGGCCAGCGCCGACCACGAGGAGATCGGCGAGGTCGCGATCTCGCTCCGGTTGCTCGCGAAGCTGCCGCGCAATGTCCTCGACGGCGCGCGTGCCTTGCAGGACGGCGTGGCGAATGAGCGCGATGCCGCCCAGCTCGCCCGCGACGTAGATCCCCGGAACGGTCGACTCGAGGTTCTCCCGGACGATCGGAATGTCGGGCCGTTTCGTGATATCGCCGAGTCCGACCGAGATCGCGCCGACCGGACACGCGACCTCGCAGTGCGCATGGCCGACGCATCGCGACGCGTGAATGACGTGCGCGATTCCATCTACGAGACCGAGCACTCCTTCTTCGGGACAGGCCGCGACGCAGCTTCCACAGCCGATGCACTGCAACGGATCGACGGTGGGATGCTGCGCGATCGCGCGGTTCGTGCCGCGCTCGCGAGCATCGTGGATCTCGGCGACGACGCGCGTTGCGTGTCGTCGATCGATCGCGCGCTGCCAGAGGGCGAGGGCGATGAATAGAACGGCGAGCGCTGCGCAAACGAATAGCCAGTGGCTAGGTTCCAACGGTCCTCCCGCGAATCGGGTGGCGTTCGAGTCGATCTCGAACCGCTCACGACTCCTCGTTCCGTATCGATTCAGGGAATGGCCGACCACCCGCGAGGAACGGCGGGCTCAGCGTTTCGGCGTGTGGCGCAGATTCAGATATCCCGAGGAAGGGGCAGGCGGTGTGATCGGCAAAGGCGGATCACGCGATTGAGGGGTTTTCCCAACGGGATCGGCAAGTGCGCTCCGACGACACGGGTGGGCCTCCGAATCGCACGGAATCGCGACGGAATCAGGGTCGTGCCGTGTTAGCTTCGCTTCCGGTTGCTACTGGCGCCCCGGCTCCACAGGAAAGGAACGAACCGTGTCGAATCGACTCCGCATCGTCGTCTCCGTCTCCGCGCTCCTCGCCCTTTCGGCCTGTCCCGCCGTTGCGTTCGCTGGGAACGGCAAAACCGACGAAGCGGTTCCGATGCTCGTCAAGGACGACGACCGCACCAAGATGAAGGACCTACTGAAGGACGAACGGAAGATCGTGCCCTTCCTGAAGGACGACGGCATGAAGACGACGATTGCCAAGGAGCTGGCCATTCAACGCATCGTAAAGGACGACCATCTGATGAAGATGGTGGACGAGAAGCTGAACGACCAGAAGACGATGACGCCGGTCCGAGCGATGATGGCTGACGCCAAAGCAATGACCGCGACGAGAGACGCGATGATGAAGTACGACAGCGCGATGAAGACGATGATCCAAGAGCTGATGGCGCGGAACATGGTGATGTCGACCGACGCCGCCCCGAAGTCCGACGACAAGTCGAGGCTGAAGGACATGAAGGAAACGATGCTCGCGCGCGAGGCGCTGACGACCGCACTTCAAGACGATGGGATGAAAACGGCGCTCGCGAAAGAGATCATGATCCAGCAGCTCATGAAGGATCCCGAGCTGATGAAGATGATCACGGGCCGGATGAGCGACGCGAAAACACAGACGACCATGAAGGGCACCGCACCCGATCCCAAGTCGGTTCTGTCGAAGGACGCGATCCTGAAGGCGACGCAGGAGTTGATCGCTCGACGGATGTTGGGGGAGGCGTCGCCCGCCGAACCGGCGAAGGACTGATCTTCCGCCCCAGGACTCCAAGCGAGCGTCGTCGGCCCCGTCGCGTCGCGCAAGACACGTGACGTATCCGGCGACACGCTCAGTGAGTGACTGACCAACTCGGCGCTAGTGCCCGGCGTCCCAGAGCATCCAGCCGGCCCACGCCGCTCTCCATGGCGCCCGAGCAGGTCGAAGGACGCATCGACGCGGACCGACGTCTGTGCGTTTGGCCTGATTCTCTATGATCTCCTCACGTTTCGCGCGACGTTCGCGGTGATCGAGATTCGGGGGCGCGCCTTCTCGAAGCGTCTACTCGTCGCAAAGCGTTGCACCGGGAAGACCGCAGGGGCTACCGCGTCGCTGGCTTCCCGCATAAACTGGCACCCCGGAGAGCGGCCGATCCAGCCGCGTGACGGAGACATGTCTGACGACGAATTGGGAATGACCCTCGTGCAGCTCCGTGCGGCTCGCGAGGGCGACCGTGCGGCGCTGAACGACCTGCTCGCACGGTACTTGCCCTGGGTTCGCCAAATCGTTGCGCTGACGCTCGGCCGGCCGCTCGCACAGTGCGGTGATCTCGACGACATCGTCCAGGAGTCACTACTCGAGGCGTTTCAGACGCTCGAGCGCAGCGACCAGCGAACGGAGGGGAGCTTCCGATACTGGCTCGCGCGGCTCGCCGAAAACAACGTGCGCGATCACATCCGGCGCACGAAGGCGAAGAAGCGGGGCGGTGGTCATGCGCCGCTCTTCGCGGACTGCGGGCGATCGACGCTCGCCGAATCGATGCTCCCCGGGCTCCAGCCCACGCCGAGTGAAGTCGCGATCGGGCGCGAGCTGGAAGCGAAGCTCGAGGCGACGCTCCTTCGATTGGACGATCGCTATCGCGAGGTGATCGTACTGCGGAAGATGTGCGGCATGTCGTTCAAGGAGATCGCCGACGCGATGGGCTTCACCAAGGAAGTTACGGCGCGATCGATCTTCTTCCGCGCGTGGGGGAAGTTCAACGAGCTCGTGCGCACGGCCGGATGACGCTGCGCGACGATTCGGCGCGGTCTTGGGCCTCTTCCCTTCGCCAAACTGCGCTTCGCGATTCTGCACGCGGCCGCCGCGATATCGCCCTCCGCCGCCGTCCCCGACGACGAAGAGACTCGGGCCGGTGATTGGGTCTGGCGCCGCCTCGAAGCCAACGGGACCGCGAAGGTTTTTTCCTTCCGCGCGGACTGGGACGCTCTCGCGACCTTCTCCTTGAAGTCCTCCGACTTCGATGCGTTCCGGCGCGTCGAGTCGGAAGACGGCATCGCGGGTGTGGCCGCGTGACGCGCGACGGACGCGCCCCCGGCGAAGTCCGGCCACTCCCGTCCCGCATCCGATCAATTTGAACCGCAACGCGAGCGGGCGATCTTGCGCCTTGGGAACGACGCAAGGGTCTTCTCCCGCCGAGGCATCGAGTCCGGCGCGGGAGAGAGTGCGGCTTCCGGAACGAAGGGAAGGGATCATCCATGCTCGCATCGGGGAAGAGATTCGCGTTCGTGAGCCTGCTCGCAGCGTGCGGTCTCGTCGTGCTCGGGTCGGCAGAGGCGCTCGCCATCACGCGCGTCTGGACCAATCCGGCCGGCGGCAATTGGAACAATGCCGCGCACTGGGGCGGCGGGGTACCGGCGCCGTCCGACGAGTGCATGATCGTACTCGACGGAGACTACACGGTCACGCTGGACGCGAACGTGGCGGTCATCTCGCTCGTTCTCGGCGGGGGAAGCGGAACGCAGACGTTCGTCGTTCCCGCAGGCCGCACGTTCACCCTGAATGGCCCGACCGCGAGCTCCGTGGGGACGCACGGAGTGTTCGAGCATCAGTCGGCCAGCGTGAACGCGCTCACGATCAACGCCGCGTTCACGAACTCGGGGCTGTTCGTGGCGCGGCTCAGCAATGCCAACGTCGACGTGAACGGCTCCTTCACGAATGCGGTCGGCGGCGTTTTTCGAGTCCAGTCGAGCGCGTCGGCGCCGGTGACCCTGACGTTCGACGGCAGCATCACGAACGATGGCACGCTCGAGATGACCAGCGGCTCGGTCTTCAGCTCGACTCTGACGGTGAACAACGGCACGCTCACGAACTCGTCGAGCGGTGTCGTGAACTCGCTCGTCGGCGCCGGCGGAACGCGCCTCCTCACGGCGTCGATCGACAATCGGGGCGTCATCAACCTCGCTGCCACGACGACGATCACTCGAGTCGATGCCGTTCACTCGAACTCGGGCTCCATCTTCGTGAACGCAGGAACGGCGTCGATAAACCTGGTCAACGGTGCGAACCCGGGGCCGACGACCTTCACGAACACGGGCACGATCTCCATTGCTGCGGGCGCGACGCTGTCCATCGACCACGCCGGGGGCGGCGGCACGAACACGATCTTCCAATGGGACGGGGGTTCGATGTCCGGAAGCGGAAGCCTGCAAATCGGCGATCTGACGTGGAATCTCGGACAGAGCTGCACGATCGCCGCACTGCAGGCGCAAATGATCGGGACGGTCGTGAACGGTCCGGGCACGCTCACCAATCCGACGGACGTACTGATGAACGGCGTTGACGTGAACTGTGCGCTCGTCAACTCCAGTGGGGGCCATCTCACGGTCGACGCGCCGCTCACCGACGCCCGGTTCGATGGCGGCTTCTCGAACCAGGCCGGCGCGACGCTCGAACTCTCGGCAACGGTCGGCACGACGCTCCTGATCGCGAGCGGTTTTACCAACCATGGAACGATCGAGCTCGGCAGCGCCTCCAGCTTCGACGTCCTCCAAGTATCCGCCGGAACGCTCGTCAACGCCCCCGATGGCGTCATTCGCGTGCCGGTGACGGCCGGAACGAATCGTCGCCTCGTGGCAGCGCTCGACAATCAGGGCCTATTCGACGTCGACCGGAATGCGAGCTGGGAGCCGCTCTCCGGCAGCACCAATAACGTGAATACCGGGCAGATCGACGTCAGCGGCGGCACGTTGAACATCAACATGCTGGGCAACGTGGTGACGAACTCGGGCGCGATCACGATTGCCGGGGCGGCCACCGTGGCGACCGTCCCCAACTTGGGCGCTTCCGGGACGTTCACGTTCGCCGCCGGCGGCTCGATCACGGGCGCGGGCACGCTGGACTTCAACGGCCTCTCGCTCGCGAACGTGAACGTCCCCTTCACGAACACGCTGGCCGAGCTGAAATTCCGAAACTGCGCCGACGTGAGCGGGCTCGCTACGCTCACGAACCAAACGGTGATCACGCAAACCGGCGGACGCATGAATGCCCCCGTGGTCAACGACTCCGGCGCGACCTACGTGATCCGCGGAGGCTCCAACCTCCGGATCAACTCGTCCTTCGACAATCGATCCGGCGCGCTCCTGAGTTTCGAGGGAGGATCCGGGTTCGGAACAGTTTCCCTGACCGTCGCCGACGGCACGACGCTCACCAACCACGGAGAGATTCGGCTGGTCAATGCGTCGGCTCTCGCGGGAGACGTGACGCTCACGGTGTCGGCCGGATCGCTCGTGAATCAGACCGACGGATTGATCTCGTTTCCCGCCGGCACGACGGGAACGCGGACTCTCACGGCTCAGCTCGACAACCGGGGCCGGGTCGACATCCAGTTTCCGGTCACGATCAACAAGGCCTCGGCCGACCACGTCAACGAATCGAGCGGCGAGATCGACATCGTGGGCGGCAACCTCATCGTCACGCAATCGACGACGACGCCGACGTTCGACAACGCCGGCACGATTGCGATCTCGGCGGGGCGCGTCCTCGACGTCAATGGAGGCACCCTGACCAACAGCGGCAGCGGCATCATCAGCGGAAACGGCACCATCGACAGTGCGGGCACGACCTTCTCGAATGCGGCGATCGTGCGGCCCGGCTCGCCGATCGGGATCGAGACGTTCACGGGTCCATACCCACAGACCGCGACCGGCCGGCTCGAGATCGAGATCGGCGGCACCACGCCCGGGACACAGCACGATCGAGTCGACGTGACGGGAGCCGCCACGCTCACGGGGACGTTGCAGGTGACCTTCGTGAACGGCTTCGTGCCGGTCCCTGGCCAATCGTTCACCGTGCTCAGCGCGGCGACGCGCACGGGCACGTTCTCGGGCGTGGACGTGATCGGCTATCCGGACTGCATCCTCGAGACGCTCTACTCGGCGACCGACGTTCAGGTTCGCGTGGAGCAGATCTCGCCGACGCCGATCTGTCGCAACATCAGCGTCGACCTCGACGCGACCGGGCACGCCTCGATCACCGCGGCGCAGGTCGACAACGGCAGCACGGACAATTGCCAGGTCGCGACCCTCGCCGTCGCTCCGAACACGTTCGATTGTTCGAACCTCGGCGCGAACACGGTGACGCTCACCGTGACCGACATCGTAGGAAACTTCGCCACGTGCAACTCGACCGTCACGGTCGTCGACAACATCCCGCCGAGCGTCATTTGCCAGAACGCGACGGTCTTTCTGGATGGCAGCGGCAATGCGGCCGTCATGCCGGCCCAGGTCTTCGCTTCGGGCTCCGACAATTGCGGCTCGGTGAACTTGCAGTCGGTCACGCCGAGCACGTTCACCTGCTCGAACCTCGGGGCGAACACCGTGACGCTGATGGTGAACGACGGCCACGGTAACGCGGCGACGTGCACCGCGACCGTGACGGTCATCGACAACGTCCCCCCGACGGTGAATTGTCAGGACATCACGGTGGATCTCGATGCGATGGGCAACGTGGCGATCATGCCCGCGCAGATCTTCGCCTCGGGCGCAGACAACTGCGGCACCGTGAACCTCGTTTCGGTCGTCCCGAGCGCGTTCACGTGCTCGAACATCGGCGCGAACACGGTGACGCTGACGGTAAACGACGGCCACGGCAACACGGCGTCATGCACCTCGACGGTGACGGTCCGCGACGCGACGGCGCCGGCGATGACGTGCCCGGCGAGCGTCGACGCGGAGTGCACGAGCGCGTCGGGCGCGGTGGTGAACTACTCGACCCCAAGCGCGACGGATGCCTGCGACGCGAGCCCCACGGTTTCGTGCGTGCCCGTCTCCGGCAGCACGTTCGCGTTCGGCCCGACGACGGTGACGTGCACGGCGAGCGATCACGCGAGCCCCGCGAACACTCGGACGTGCATGTTCACGGTGACGGTGCGCGACACGACGGCGCCGTCGATTTCGTGCCCACCGCTCATCGACGCCGAGTGCCAAAGCTCGAGCGGCGCGATCGTAACCTTCTCCACGAGCGCCCCGGACGCGTGCGACGCGAGCCCCGTTGTTTCGTGCAGTCCGAGTTCCGGAAGCCTCTTCCCGATCGGCATGACCACCGTGAACTGCACCGCGACAGACGCGCAGGGCAACTCGGCCTCGTGCTCGTTCGCCGTCTCGGTCGGCGACGTGACGATCGTCTCGGTGCGGCCGAACGACGGATCGGAAGACGGCGACGACGTCCTCAAGATCGCCGGCTGCAACTTCACGAACGTCGGCGACACGACGGTGCTGTTCGGCTCGACGCCGGGCACGGTGCTGGCCGTCACACCGGATCGCATCACCGTTCGCACGCCGGCGGGGAGCGGCACGGTCGACGTGACGGTGACGAACTCGAACGGCAGCGGGGCGCTCCCCGCGAGCTACGCCTATCTCGATCGCGTGACGGCCGCGCGCGTCGGCGACGTGAACGTCTGCGGCAGCGGCCGCGCCGACGTCTTCTTCGTGAACGGCTCGGCGGGAACCGGCGCGACGCGCGAGGTCGACGTCGCGATCGGCGCGCCGATCACGCTGGCGATGGATCCATCGCCGGCGGGCCCGGCGACGGGCGGCCGATACGTCCTTTGGGTCTGGCGCGGCGCGAGCGCGAGTCCGCACGATCTCTCCGCACACGGCGCCACGCTCGGTCACGTCGTCGACCCGACGCCGCTCAACGGGTCGTTGAGCCCGCAGCCTTTCCGCTGCCTGCGAAGCTCGACGCTGCCGACGATCCTGTGCCGCGGCGTGACCGAGCTGCACGCGCCGCCGACCGTGCCATGGTCGATCAATCGCGCGAGCGGAGTCGGACGGACATCTGCGTTCCTCATGCAGGGGCTCGTCCGCGACCTCGGCGCGGGCAACTCGACGGGCTTCAGCGTGACGAACGCCGTGCTGCTGCGCATTCAATAGCCATCCCTCTTCGCACACACTCGCGAGGATCGTGACTTGGAGTTGAACCGCGTTCGGGTGCAGCACAATCGCGCTGCGGCCCTCGTCGCTCTCGGACGAAACGAGGAGGCCCTCGACGGAGACCTGCGGTCCGACGAGGACGTGGGCGCGCCCGCGTGCGCCCGCGGGGCTATCCTCACTGAGATGCATCGGGACGAAGAAGCTTTTCACGAGCTCGATTGCGCGGCGACGCTCTGCCACCTCGAAACGAACCTGAGGCACATCGATCACGATCGCTCGACTGCACTGTGCCGGCTCCGCCGCTATCCGGAAGCCCTTGCAGCCTGCGACCGTGCCGAGCCCATGTTCGCTCGATTGCCGGACGCCAAGAACCGCATCGGAGTGCTGGGAAACCGCGGCAACGCGCTCGAACGCATGGGTCGACGTCGCACGAGAAACCAAATCATTCGAATCCGGAATGCGCCTCGCGGCCTACCTTTCGAAGAGCCGAACTCGTTCGCGACTCTCGAGGCCGTTCGAAATGCGAAGCGTAGGGGCGTCCAGGATGACGCGAGTGTGGATCACGTGCGCCGTGCTCGGGGTCGCGGTCGGCGCGCACGCCGAGGGCCCATCAGCGCCGCCGGCGTCCGCGGCGCTCGATGCGATGCTCGCCTCGTTCGCGAAGGCCGATGCCGTGCGCGTCGCCGGCGAGTGCTCGCAGAAGTTCGGCGATCAGCCCGCGGATCATCTCACGCTTCAGTTCGCGATGAAGCGTCCGTCGTTCGCGCGCTACGACTTCGTCTATCCCGGCGGAGGCAAAGGCGGCATCTTCTGCCTCGCGGACGGCAAGCAATTCTGGACGTACTTCGAGGGATCGAAGTCGTACTCGGCGACGCCGATCGAGCCGGACGCCGCACCGATCCTCCAGCTCGCCGGAACCGGGTTGGCCTTGTTCACGCAGGCGTACTTCGACGCGCCGGCGATCGTCGCGGGCAAGACCGCTGCGCCGTGGAAAGACCGGCTCGGGAGCGCAACGACGTCGGAGGCAGACGTGGCCGGCGAGGCATGCACCGTCGTCACGATGAAGATGCCGAACGACGTACTGTCGCTTTCGATCTCGACGAAGACGGGCGCCATTCGACGAATCGTGGAGGACATCGGTGCCGGCAGCGACGGCGCGCATCTCGAGTTCGACGTTCGCTCGATCGACGCATCGCCGAAGCTCGACGCGGAGACGTTCGTGTTTCGTCGCCCCGCGGCCGCGGTCGAGGTCGACGGCACGAAGAGCCCCGAAGAAATCCTCCTCGCAGTGCGCGCCGCCGCGCCCGACATCGGCGGCGACTCGCCGACGGCCGGCAAACGTCTGAAGCTCTCCGACTACCGCGGCAAGATCGTGCTCCTGAACTTCTGGTTCTCGCACTGAAGTACGTGCCGTGTGGAGTTTCCACACCTCGCCGAGCTGAGCCGCGATCTCGCGTCGCAGGACTTCGTCGTCTTCTCGGTGAACCCCGGGCTCGATGCCGCGCCGGCGATCCTCGATCACTGGAAAGCGGGGAAGTACTCGTGGGACACCATCGCCGTTCCACGTGACGACGCGAACGTTCTGAAGCTCGGCATCAGCACGTTCCCGACGAACTACCTCATCGGAAAAGACGGCAGCGTTCTCTGGCGCGGCGTCGGCTTCGACGAGAAGGCATTGCGCAAAGCGCTTCGCGCCGCCGGGCTCGAGCCGAAATAGCGACGCGACGCGAACCGTCAGCGCGCCGGGCCCGAGTAGATGAACCGCCGTCTCCGCAGGCGTGCACCACTTCCGCGCGTTGGGGGGAGTCACGGCCTATGTTTTTACGGCGGCGTTACGCGGACGCGCTCTCTGCAGTGATCGCGGGGCAAACGCAGCTCGCGAGCGGCGCGCGCTTCATCGAGGGGTGCATCCGAGAAGCGGAGCGGAAATCGGCCGACGACCCGGCGTACTGGCGCGAGCGGGCCGAGTACTACCGCGGACGAAATGAAACGGCGCAGGAAGAAGACGCGCGGTTGCACGCGCTCGCCCTCACCGAGTCCAATCCCTCGAGCGCTCTTCCTCGACGCTTCCTTCTCAGCGATTATTCGAGCTTCTCGCTGTGTCACGACCGAAATCCCGGAGCGGTCGATTGGCTTTGTCGTGAGATCGAGAATTCGTCCGCCGACTCCGACGACGCGAAGCAGGCAGCTTCGGCGCTGTGGGAGCGGTTCGCAAACGACATCCGCGGCGACGAGGGCGCACTGTGGACGTGGCTCGCCAACCGCGCGAAGTGGGAGTTCACGGAAGAGCGGTTGCTCTTTGCGATGCTCAAGTTTTTCGACCCTGCGCACACGGTCGGGCTCGACGTTCTCGCGAAGGCCGGGCTGCGCGACGAGCTCGTCGCACATTACCGCGACATGCAGAAGCGAATGCCGACGTCCGACGCGCCGCGAGTGGCGATGGCGGCCCTCGGCGAGATGTAAGCGAGCCGCCGATTCCCTGAGCGAGGCGATGTCCATTCCCCGAGCGTTCTGCGAACATTCGTCGAGCAACGACACGAACGCGAAGGGGGACCGAACATGCACACGTCTGGACCCATATTCTTCATTCGCATGCTCTCGAGCGTGGCGCTGATCGTCGTCGCGGCAGGGCCACGCGCGTGGGCGGGCGGCTCCCGCGTCGCGCCGGCGGCCGGCGGCGAGATCACGTTTGCGGGGCGCGTCGTGGACGAGCGCCGCTTTCCCACGCGCGACGCCGCGGTGAGGATCGCGCTCCTGGGCCTCCCGATCCGAGAGGCGACGACCGGCGCCGACGGCCGCTTCGAGATTCCCGTCGGGATTCCGGACGCCACGCGTTCGCGGGAGGGCAGCGTTCGAGCCGTGACGCCCGACGGTCGGGTCGCGGAGCAAAGCTGCTGCTTGTATTCCGTGCAAGTGAGGCGCAACTGGCCACCGCAAGCCCAACGAACGCATGAAGACCTCGGCGTGCTCGTCGTCCATCCGTCGCATTCGCTTCGCGTCGCGGTGAAGCGCGGGGACGAGCGGGTCCCGCACGCGATCGTGCGCGTCGAATGGAGCGGCAAGCGTCTGTACCTGAGCGACGATCGCGTTCTCGTCGGCGAGTGCGAGGCCGACGAGAACGGGCTCGCCATCATCGAGCACGTTCCCGACGGAGACGTCGCCGTGATCGCGCTCGCTGGATCCGAGCGCGGTCGGGTGAACGCCAGCGTCCCGGCTGCGTGCGCGAATCCCGTAGAGATTGCGCTTCAGCCGACCTGGGACATGAGCGTCGAAGTGCTCGACGGCGCGAGCGGCGGGCCGCTCGACGGCGCTCACGTCGCCGTGCTCGAGGAAACGCGCGACGACGGGGTCCGTCGGCCGATCGGCGGCTTCGGCGCGTCGCACCTTTCGGCGCGCGATCTTCTCCTCGACTTGCCGGCGACCACCGCCGACGGAAAGTGGCGCGTCACCGGGCTGGGGCGGGATCAGAAGATCGTCGTGCGTGCCACCAAAGAAGGGTGCAAGGCTTTCGCCGACGGCATGTACGTCACGGATTGTCCGGTCGACTCCGTGGACGCGGAGGCCGACGTCGAGCACCCCTTGGCCCAGATCCGTCTCTATCCCGTGCCGCGCCGGCTCACCGAGCGCGAGTTCGTCGTCGAGCACGTGGAATGCGGGCGCGGCGCGACGGACGGCCCGGTCACGCTGCGCCGCGGCTCCGCGGTGGGTGCGTCGCCGGAGAATGCGCGCGCGACCCTCAGGGGGAAAAAGCTCGTCTGCACCGCGCTCGATCCTCACGTGGGCTACACCGTCGTTGCGCCCGATGGCTGTCTCGCGAGGCTCCCCACCGGCCCGGAGAGCGACGTCACGTTCCGCCGGCCGCGGTCCGTCGATGTCACGGTTCTCGATCCGAAAGGGAGTGCCGTGCCCGACGTGCTCGTGACGCTCACGGTTCCGCCGTACGGTTACGCCGAGCTGACCGCCCCGACGCCGACGGACTCGAAGGGACACGTGCAGATCGCAGGGCTCTATCCGCAGAACGTCCAGGTCCAACTGTCGCGGTCCGCAAACTCGTCGAGCTCGGTCATCGCGGGCACGCTCGATCTCGAGAGCGGCGACGGTCGTCTCTCGTGCTGCATGCCCGAGTCTCGCGACCTCCTCGTGCGCGTGCGCCTCAACGGGAAGCCGGGCTTGCCCGGCGAATTTGATCTACGCGTCGCGGATCGCGGCTCGCCCGTGGTGCTGAGCGAAGATCCCGAAAAGGGCGAGCTCCGATGTCGCATCGACGGGAAAGCTCCGGGCGCGTCGGCCACGTTGACGTTGACCGCCGCGGGGTTCGTGACGCAGGGAAAGTCGCTGCTCGTCGCTGCCGGCCCATCGCCGTCGACGGTCGACTTCGATCTCCAATCGCGCGGCACGCTGCGCCTGCACGTGGTGCCACCTCAGGACGGGGAGATGAAGCTCGTGCTGCTCATCCGAGATCCCGACCTTCCCTTCGTCACCCCGTGGGACCTCGACTATTTCAAGGAGCGCACTTCCGTGCTGCGGGACGGCACGATTTCGGTGTCGGTGAACGATCTCAAGCCGGGCGAGTACCGCCTTCGGGACGATCACAGCGGGCTCACCAGCGAAGCGGGGACGATCGCCCCGTCACGGCCGACGCCGGAGCTGAGCCTCGATCTCTCGCGCTGCGCGTGGATCGCCGGCCGGGTCGAGGTGCCCGAGGGGCAGCCTCGCGACGGCATCGTGATCCTCGCGAAGCGCGACGACGAAGCTTCGCGCGATTGGTTTACGGGCTACGCGCAAGTCGCGACCACGAGCGAGGGCGGCGTGTTTCGCGTGCGCGCAGCCCTTGGCAAGAGCACCGTCGTTCGCCCGTTCCATCCGCGACTTCGCCCGGCGCGGGAAGGTGGGACCGCAACGCTGTCCGGCGACAGCCCGTCGGACCTCGTCTTGCGCATGGAGAGCGGCGACACGCTTTCGTTTCGAGCCACCCCTCCAACGGAGGTCGCGCGGCGACTCGGTTCCATGGAGCTCATGCTCTTTCGAGGCGAGCCGGGCCGCGACTTCGCTTTTCGTCAGGGCGCTTCGGCGACCAGCGAGTCCGTGGTCACGTTCGGCGGGTTCGATTCCGGCACGTACACGATCTGGCTCGATCCCAACTTCCTCGCGCCCGTTCGCCTCGATGGGGTGGAGCTTCGTGACGGCGAGACGAACCTCGGCGAGATCGCGTTCTCGAGCGGGACCTCGATCCGCGTCACGGCGAACGTGAAGGACGGTCAGCCTTCGCCGATCCTGTCCGTGGAAGCGATGTCCACGTCGTGGCCGAGATACGGGCGCCATCGAATGGGCGAACCCGGCGCCAAAGAGATCGTGCTGTCGGGCCTCGCGGCGGGGTCGTTCGAAGTGACCGTGCGGCGGGGCGCCGGACGAGAAGTGCTCCTCAGTCGCATCGTGGACGTGGACGGACGCAACGAGATGACGCTCGACGTCGACGTGCCGTGAGGGGGGTCGAGTTCGAGAACCGCGATCACTTCTTTGCCGCCGCCGCCGAGGCGATGCGACGCATTCTGGTCGAGCACGCCCGGGCCGTCGGTTGCGTGAAGCGCGACGGCGCGCGCGACCGAATGCGAGTGCCCCTCAGCGTCGTCGACCTCGCCGCGGACGTCGATCCCGAAGAAACCCTGACGCTCGACGACGCGATCCGTCGCCTGGGGGAGGTAGACCCGGAAGCCGAGAAGGTGGTGCGCCTGCGGTTCTGCGCCGAACTGAGACGTCGATCGGCTGCCGAGAACGGCGTCGCCCTCCCATCATCGTGTGATCCGCCGGTGTGCTCAATCGGCCGCGAGCCGGTAGCGCTCGAGCGCGGCTTCCAATCGTTCGCGAAGCGCGGCATCGGCGGGGGCACTGGACGACAGCGCATCCAGGGCCCGCGATCCCGTCTCAACGGCCGCTCGCTTGTTGCCGGTGACGAATTGCGCCTCGGCGAGAAGTCCCAATGCGTTCGCATCGCGCTTGCTCGTCAGCTCGGCAGCGCGTCGCGCGGCGCGGAGCCCGCTCATGGAGTCCCACCCGACGTGGAGTCCCTTCGGATCCAGTAGGAAGCGGGCGAACGCGATCCACGTGGCAGCGTCGTCGGGATGGAGTTCGATGAGCAGCTCGTGCGCGGCCCGAACGCCGACGAGATCCCCGACGTCGCAGATACCGGCGCTGTAGTTCGGATCCGTCGTGTAATCGGGATCGGTCGCGCGAACGCGTTCCCATTCGGCGAGCGCCGCGTCTCGATTCCCTTTGCGAACGAGAATCCGGCCCTTCACGCAATGCGACCACGGACGTCCCGCGTAGAGTTCGAGACCTCGATCGACCTCAGCGAGTGCCTCGTCGAGCTTTCCCGCGTCGAAGAGAATCGACGCCAGACGAACATGGAAGCGATCGCACGTCGGATCGATCTCGATTGCTTGTCTCGAAGTGGTGATGGCGCTCTCGATGTCGCCGCGTCGTCGCCGGCATTCGGCGAGCACGTCCGTGAACCACGCGTCGCGAGGACGGATGCGGTTCGCCTTCTCGAACCACTCCAACGCCGCGTCGTATCTGCCCGAGTTCATGAACGTCCACGCGATCATCAGATGACTCGACGGATCGTCCGGGTAGACGTCGAGCACGTCCCGGAAGCGCTGCAGTGCCGACTCGGACTCGCCGTCCCAGAATGCATGCTCGGCATAGCTCTCCATCACGGCGCAACTCTTCGGATCGATGGATGCGGCTCGTCGATTCGCGGCTAGAGCCGCGGCCCGATCGTCATAGAAGAGGTACTCGTCGATCGCGAGCCAGGTGTCGACGCGGTCCGGCCAGAGGGCCTTCAGGATTGCAATCGTCTCGCGGGTCACGTCAACGTTGCGGTCGGCTCTCGCGGCGCGACCGCGGAGGTAGTGCACGATGAACGAGGGCCGGGTTGCTTTGAACAGCGCCAAGCCATAGTCGCGAATCGCTCGCTTCGCAGCGTCTCGATCGCCTCGCTCATAGCGCGAGGACTCCTGGAAGCCGTCGAGAAAATGGCGTAGCGAGCTGCGTTCGAATCCGGAAGTGCGGCCGATGGCATCGGCTTCTTCGTTGCGCCCGACGAGCCGCAGCGCGATCGCGCGAACGGCCTGGTAGTCCGCGTCGTCCCCCATCTGGGGCTGGTAACGCTCGACGACGGCGAGAAACTCGACAGGGTCGTCTTCCAGGTTTGCGAGGCCCGCGGCCGCCATCACGCAGCGTGGGTCTACAGCGATCGCGGCGTCGAACGCGGCTTTCGCCCCTGCGAAGCGGCGATTGCGCATGTCGGAGAAGCCCGCCTCCAGATACCGATCGACGGTCTCCTGCTGCTTCACGAGTCGTCCGGTCTGAATGTCCGATCGACTCGCCACGAGATAGCCGCCGAGTGCCGCGAGCGTCGGGACGACCGCGGCGAGCACCAAGATCAGCGCCGCTTTCGCCGGCTCGCGCTTTGCCCATCGAACGGCTCGACCGGCGAGCGACACGGGTTTCGCGCGGATCGGCCGCACCTCCGCGACGGCGGACAAGTCCTCGGCGAAGTCGAGCGCGGTGCCGTATCGGCGATCGCGGTCCTTCTCCATCGCGGTCTCGAGCACGGTCGCGAGGTCGCGGGGAATCGCGGGGTTCAGTCGGCGCGGATCTCGTGGGGCTTTGGTGAGGACGGCTTGGCAGAGCGACTCGAGGGTCGGCGCGTCGAACGGACGCTGGAGCGTCAGGCATTCGTACAGCGTCACGGCGAGGGAGTAGATGTCCGTTCGGCGGTCGAGGCGGATCGGATGCCGCGCGATCTGCTCGGGCGACATGTACTGCGGCGTGCCGAAGAACTCTCCGGCCTTCGTGATCGTCGGGGCGTCGGCTTCGAGATCGCGCGCGAGCCCGAAGTCGAGGATGACCGGCACGCCGTCCCGGGTGACCAAGATGTTGGCCGGTTTGACGTCGCGATGAACGATGCCGACTTCGTGGGCAACGTGCAGTGCTCGTGCGGCATTCTCGATCAAGCGCACGATCTTGACGACGTTGGCCCACTGCCGGGACGCAAGCCACGTGGTCGACGGGCGATCGTGATCGGTGCTCGCCGCGGCCGAGTCGATCAATTGTGCGAGCGTCTCTCCCTCGAAGTACTGCATGGCGATGTACGGCACGCCATCGGCTGCGCCGACCTCGTACACCGAGCAGATCGCAGGGTGGTTCAGGCGCGCCGCCGCCTCCGCCTCGCGCTGGAAACGGCGCAGCGCGTCGTCCGACAACGTGATCGCGGGGTTCAAGATCTTCAGCGCGACGCGACGGCGCAGGCGCAGGTCCTCGGCCAGGTAGACGGCGCCTTGTCCGCCGCGGCCAAGAGGTGCGAGGATCCGATACGAGCCAAACGTCGACTCCCTCCGAAGGCCTATCGGCGGCGGCTGTGCGGATCCGAGGCGCGAGACGTCGGGACCCGTCGCATCCCGTTCATCCGACGGTGGCGTTCGACAGGCGACGACGGCTTCGTACTCGCTTCGGACGAGGTCGGCGCAGCGAGGAAATCGAGCCAGGTAGTCGTCGAGCGGTCGAATCTGCCCCGCATCGGCATCGTTCCACAGCGCCTCGATGAACGCGCGGCGAGCGTGATCGTCGGTCATCCGGGTCCCTCTTCTCGGCTGGCTTGCACATCATAACCGAGCGATACCACTGGCCAAGGTTCGGGACGAGCGAATCCAGGAGAACGCGCGAGGGCGGCGCGCGTCGCCGCGTGCCGCCCTCGAACGAAACGTCGAAGGTCTATTCCTCAGAGGTTGAGATTCAGCAGGTACCAAGTCACGTGCGGGATGCCGACCACCGTCGCGCCACCGACGCCATTCGAGCTGGCGAGATCGAGGAAGTTCGGAGGATAGGCAATCCCGGTGAAACTGATCGGCGTGACCGCCCCATTGTCGATCGTCTCTACGCCTTCGAAGTACTGCGTCGTCGGCGTCGACGTGCAGCCGTCGTTGTGAAGCACCGTGCCCCCGACGAAGAGGAGCGCCCGTTGCTCGGGGAATGTGCCCGCGATCGTCCACGCGCCGATGCTCTTCTGCGCGAATGGGAATGGGCCGATCGGCGGTGCGAGCGTGTTGAAGGTCGTTCCGCACAGCCCACCGCCATTCAAGACCGATTCGTTGAATTGCTGTGGGACGGTCGTGCTCGACGGCACACACTCGCAGTAGCGGCGAACCGGCTGCAGGATTCCGCCGGCTCCCAGCCCTTCCTCGGCGAGGCAGATGTTGGGGAGCGTGGGCCAGTTGTTGCGGCGCACGGCGTCGAATGCCAAGCCGCCGCTACCGATGGGGCCGCCCGTTGGCGCCGGAACGAAGCCGGCCGCCGGGCCCACGAACACGTACGACCGCGTGGCATGCGAGCTCGCGAGCGCGCGCGGAGTTCCGGCCGCGTGCGACGCGAAGTCGCACTCGTGCTGGAGCGCGTAGGCCGACGACCACGTGTTGGTGTTGCAGTCGTAGGCGAAGTCGATGTAGCCCGCGAAGTACGCCCTCCCGAAAACGTTGTTGTTCGAGCACGGCGGCTTCACGTTGGGGATGTTGGGAAGCGCCGGCGTCGGCACGAGGTCGCCGTTCATCATGAATCGCCAAACGGTGCGAACGACGCCCGGGGCCGGGCCGATCTCCTGCCAGTTGCGCGAGTAGTGGAGTCGCATGTTGCCCGACCAGAGCACTTGGTTGGCACCGCACGACTTCACCTGGAATCGCATCGTGTAGACGTTGCACACGATGTTGGCGCCCATCATCGCCGGCAGCACCGGACCGTAGATCGTGCAGACCTGCCCGTTCACCTGCACTGCGCAATTGCGGTAGCAGATGAAGCGTCCGTTCTGCTGCATGAACGGAATCGCGGGGATGTTCGGCGTGACCGGCGTGCAGCAGGGCGCCGAGTCGAAGTTGTCGGGGAAACATTGCGCCGTCGCGCGACCGACGAGTCCGCCGGTCACGACCAACGCGGCAACTGTCGACCGCAAGATCCAACTGCCAAGGGTGCGCATCTCGCTCCTCCTCTTCTCGTTGTGCCGATCACGTCGTTCGTGTTCGCGGCGGTACGACCGCAATGAAGCGGGACGCACCCATGCCGCGGGAGGTGAAGCGCGCGCCGGTCGATCTCCGGACGCAAATTCTCCCGGCTATCGGTGCCAGGCACGCGACGATGGATTCGCACCTTGCCTATCGGCGCCGGCTATCGGTGCCAGGCACGCGACGACGGGTGCTCACCGCGGCGGCGGCGAGTGCCTGGCACGATCAGCCGGATCAGTGTTCCGAGGACGCGGCTTGGAGCGAGCGGATCGCGTCTTCGTTGAGGGCCTCGCTCCAGATCGTGAGGCCGCGGATGTCGCCGGTGAAGCGGCGCTTCTGGTCCCACGGATCGAGCGGCGCGATGTGGACGACGCTTTGGTCGTCCGCGAGCTGGATCTCGCGCTCGCCGATCGACTTTCCGTCCTTGTAGACGCGCGCGAGGTGGCCGTCGTACGTCGTCGTCAGCATCTGCCAGCGACCGACGTCGAGCGGCGTGTGGGTTCGGACGTCGCGGTTGTGGCTCCAAAAGTGAATTCCCGACGAGAACTTCGCGAGATATCGTGCGCCGCCCGCCTCGGCTTGCTCGCACTTCCCGAACCCGGCGATGAGCGTTCGATCCTCGATCTCCTTGTCCGTCTTCACGAAGAAGTTGAGCGTCCACGCGTCGGTCGCCTTCAGCGGGAGGTTCGCGACGTCGCGAATTTCCGTGCCCATCTGTTCGCTCGTCACGTGTTCGAGCTGGAACACGGGACCCTTCACCACGAGGTCGAAGGAAGTCGCCGCCATCGCGTTGTGAGCGGGCGAGGCGTCCTTCACTCCAGCGATCCTCAAGTGATAGGCGCGCTCGAGTACGGGCGCGCTCGCGAGGTCGAGCGTCACGTCTCGTGCGTCGACTCGCGCCACCGACTTCACGTCGATCGGCGGATCGAGCGCATAGTTCTTGGCCGCGAGCGCGGAGTCGTCGACGGGTTCGGAGAATCGGACGCGCACGGTCGTCGAGCGGTAGGCCGGCGCGACGCGATCGACCGAGGGCGGCGTGACGTCGCGCACTTCGATCTTCGCCGACGCGATCGCTCCCAGTCGGCCGTTGGCATCGAGGATTGCCGACTTGATCGTCGCCGTGTGATCGAGGAAGAACGCGCCGCGATAGGCGGGCGAGCTCGGCGTCGGATCGGAGCCGTCGAGCGTATAGCGGATCGCGCCGTCGCGCCAGTACAGCCGACCTTCGATCGCCACCTCCAGTGCGTTCGCGAACGAGCCCGCGCCCGGCACGACGCGCGGCGCGTCTTGCACGTGATCGTCGAGCGTGTCGAAGAGTGGCGTCGCCGCGGACACTCGCTCGCCGGCCGAGCCCACGACCGTCGCGGCGAACAGCTTCACGCGCTCGTCGTTCGGCAATCGGATCGTCTTCGCGCCCTTTGGAAGGTCGATCGAGATCGTGTCGAGGTAACAGTACTCGTAGTACGCGTCGCCGTCGTGCGTGTGGTGATGTGAGCGACGTCCTCGGCCGGCCACAGTCGATGATCCCACTGTCCGACGCGGGCGCGCCAATCGCGAACGCGAATCGGGACGGGCCTGCCGTCGATCGCGATCGTAGCGTCCGCGTCGCGTCCGTCCGTGACGGCGGCGACGAGGACGTCGAGGCGATCACCGGCGTCAGCGGCGCGCGGCAGTGCGATCTCCTGACCCCGGCACGTCACGGCGTTCTTTCCGCCGTCCGTGGTCGCGCCGAGCCGAAACGTCGTCGCGCCGTCGGCGATCGTCGCGGGCCACTGTTCGGCGGGGAACGTGCGTCCGTCCGCGTCCATCGCGCCGTCGGAGCGGTTGGCGTTCGAGCTGATCACGTCGGCGTCGAAGGACAGCGCCAGTGGCGTCGACGCCGGCCTGGGCGCGCGCGCCGAGGGCTCGCCCAGCTTGATCGCGAACGCACGCAGTTCGTAGCCGCGGATGTCCGTGACGAGCGCGCCGTCTCGCAAGTCGGCGGCGCCGATCTCGCGCTCTTGTCCGTCGACCTCGCGCGCGCTGACGATCGGCTTTGCCGTGGCGATGCGAACGCTCTTCTTGTCGCGACCCGACAGCTCGCGCAATCGCACGATCACGAAGTCGCCGTCCTCGGCTTTCTTGATCGCGGAGAGACGCACGTCGTCGTCGCTCGTCGTGAAGAGTGCGAACGACTTGCCGAGCGGTCCATCGTGAGGCGTCGCGCGAAACGCGAGGATCAGCTGGTTCAGTCGCGCGGCCTCTTGCGCGCTTCGACCCTGACGCCAATCGCCGGCGTGCCCCTCGAGCGCGTAGAGGATTCGGTGTCGCCCCAGGTCCTGCGTGCCCTGATCGGGATAGCCGCCGCGCGTGCCGGGCGTGTGGAGGAGCGTCAGCCGCACCGTCGCGTCGTCCGGCTTGTCGGAGCCGAACTTGCTGTCGCTCATCACGGTCACGCCGTAGTCGCCGCTCGAGTCGGTGAGGTCGAACCACTGTTGAAACCCATACTCGAACTGTTTCTCCGACGCGTTGCCGCGCTCGATCGTCCCCGACTGACAGTCGTACGTCGCGTGTGGATTGGTCGTGGTGAGCGGGAACGCGGCGCGCAGACTTCGCTCGCGAGTCGCCCACGCAATGTCGTTGTCGAACTCGACGCGATCGCCGGCACCGCCCGCGGAGAGGCGGATGCGCTGCACGAACGTCGAGCCGCCGACGTCGCGAGACACTTCCACCGCGATGCGCGCCGGGCCGCGCTCGACGACGCGGAACCGCGCGGGCCCGCCGACGAACTCCTTCGCCGGCTGCTGGCGATCCGCCAAGTCCTGATTCCATGCGGGCCACTGCCTCGGATTCTCATAGTGCAGGCCAAGCCGCGCGGGACCGGACAGGAGCTCGCGATTCGCTTTCTTGTCGCGGATCGACGCCACGTCGCCGTCGTCGTTCAGCGAGACGATCCATCGCTCGTTCTCGAGTTGCTTCTCCTCGACACGAAGCGACGACGCACTGTTTGGCTCGGTCCCCGCCACCCGAACGTCGTAGACGGCAAAGCCCACCGGCGGAGCCTTCGCGAGGAACGCGATGCGCACGCCGGCTTTGCTCGGGCCGAGGACCTGCGCGAGGACCGGCTTGCCATCGGGTCCCGTCACGCGCACACCCGCGAGCCGAGCCGCGTCGCCGGGGATTTCCGCTTCGACGACGTCCTCGCGCTCGATCGATAGGGGATTGAACAGGACGAGCGGCGTGCCTCCGGCGCGCGTGTCGAGACGTCCCGCGACGACGGACACCGCGTCCTCGAGCACGGATTGGAACTGGTTCGCGGCGAGGAGCTCGTCGTTCCACGAGTACTCGTAGCCGCGCGCGAGCGCAGTGCCCGAGACGATGTCGTGCATTTGCGAGCCGAGGACGAGCGTCCACGCGTTCTCGAGCCGTTGCGACGGATAGTCGCGTCCGCCGAGCCACCACGCGAGGACCGACGCGCGCTCGGCCGCGTCGGCGAGGAGTTCGTTCTTGCGGTTCCACCGCTTCATTGCCGCTTGCGAGGTCAGCGAGCCCGCCGAGTGCTCGGTGAGCTCGAGTTCGCCTTTGTAGTGCGGGAGGCGCTCCTTCATCGCTGGCGTGATCGCTTCGAAGAGAGCGTCGGCGCGGCCCGCGATCACGTGAACGGGGCCCTTCGTCGACAGGCTCTCCTCGAGCATCGTGACCGACTTCTCGTTTGGCGAGCCGCCGACGTCGCCGGTGCCGTAATAGTGGAAGTCCGCGAAAACTCCAGACTGTTTGCCGTTGGCCTCGATGCGGGTTCGCCACGTCTCACTGTTGGCCAAGTTTTCGTCGATGTCTCCGCCGTACGAGCCGGGATCGAGTGCGGCGATCACGCTGTGTCCGTCCGGGCCTTCCCAGACTCCGACCTTGAACGGGATGCCGACGACGGAGCCCCACGTGAGCTTCTGCGTCGAGAATCCCTTGATGCCACAGTGCGCGAGGATGCTCGGCACCGACGCGGTGAAGCCAAAGCAATCCGGCAGCATGTACTCGCTGCTGGCGACGCCCAGCTCGCGTCGGAAGAAGCGATTGCCGTACATCACGTTCCGGATCAGCGACTCGGCCGACGGCGTGTTCGTGTCGTTCTCGTCGACGGAGGAGCCGCACGGAAACCAGCGGCCGGCGTTGACGTAGCTTTTCAGCTTCTCGTAGTCTGCGGGGAAGTACTCCTTGAACATCTGGTAGCGGCGCGAGCCCGTGAAGTTGAAGACGTACTGCGGATGACTTTCGAACAGCTTGAAGTTGTCATGGAGCGTGTTCGCCAAGTACTCGCGAATCGTTTGCGGGTAGATCCACCGCCACTGCGTGTCGAGGTGCGCATACCCGACCACGTAGAGCGTCGGCTGTTTCGTGATGTCGGGGGCGGACGTCGTGTCCTGGGCCCGAACCATCGTCGCGCTGGCGAACAGGACGAGGAGCGCGAAGGCGCGCGGGTACTGGACGTGCATGCTCGAAATCCTCCGTGTGAGTGGGCCACCACTACTCGAGAGGCGCCCATTCTATGCGGCGCGCCCGCCGCCGTCACTCGCGCGGGTTCGCGCCACGGAAGATGCAGGAAGCGCGCCGCTCGATCGTCAGGTGGACGCGCCGTCTTCGAGGTTCGCGATCGCGCGCTGCAGGTCGTCTATCCGAGCCGGCTTGCTGACGTAGTCGTCCATGCCGGCATTCAGACATTGCTCTCGGTCTCCCTGCATGGCGTTTGCGGTCATGGCGATGATCTTCACCCGTGACCGCGCGCCCGGAAGCTCTCGAATTCTTCGGGCCGCTTCGTAGCCGTCCATTTCCGGCATGTGGCAATCCATGAAAATCACGTCGTAAGCGATTCTCTCGAGCGCCTCGAGGACTTCGATCCCGTTCGCCACGACGTCGGCTTTATATCCGAGCTTCTTCAATTGCCTCACCGCGATGATTTGGTTCACGCGATTGTCTTCGGCGAGGAGGATCTTCAGCGCCTTGGTCACCGCCGTTCCCGACTCGTTCGCGACGCCGGGTCGCGCGCTGACGTCGGTCGGGCGTCCGGCGACGGCGCCGGTCAACGCGCGGAGGAGCTGCCCTTGCTTCACCGGCTTGATCAGCCACGCGTCGATCCCAGCTCGCCGCAGCTCGGAAATGTCCGTCGGCACGCACAGTTCGGTCATCATCACGAGCTTCACCGATCGGATCGCCGGGTCGCCGTTGATCCTCCGCGCCAGCGTCACGCCGTCGATGTCCGGCATTTGAGCGTCCACGATCGCGATTCGGTAAGGGTCGTGACTTGCCGCGGCCTCCGTCAGTCGTGTCAGCGCATCGCGCCCATTCGCATCGGCGGCAGCGTCGCGCATCTTCCAACTCAAGAGCTCGTCACGGAGGATCATTCGGTTCGTCGCGTTGTCGTCGGCGACCAATACCCGAATGCCTTCGAGCAGCGCCGCGTCGTTCTCACTCCGATCGACGCACTGCGGCCGCTTCTCGAGCGTGAGCGCGAACCAGAACGTGGACCCCTTGCCGTGCTCGCTCTCGACGCTGATTTCTCCATTCATCATCTCCACGAGCCGCTTCGAGATCGCAAGTCCGAGTCCGGTGCCCCCGTACCGCCGGGTCGTCGACGGGTCCTCCTGCTCGAACGCGCTGAAGAGCCGACTCAGAGATTCGCCACGAATGCCGATCCCAGTGTCCTTCACGTCGAATCGGATCGTCGCGTGCGAGTCGGTCTCGTTGCGAAGCGCGACAACGAGGTGGACCTCTACATCTGGAACGAAGTCATCACTTCGCCGATGTCCGGCACTTCGTCCGCGGACGCCTTGAAGACTCGTTCGAGCCGGACACGACTTCCCACTGGAACGTCTGGGATCTCTCTCTTGGCGGCGGTTCGGAGCGCGTGGAAGGTTTTCGAGCGCTGCAGCTCTTGCAGTTCGAGAATGTCCATCCCGTCTCTCGAGGTCATGCCGATGAACGTCGCCTCGATCCACCCGCGCGCCGCGTCGTGCGCGCTGAGATCGGGGCTCGCGAGATCGATCGGCGTCGCATCGGGCATCTTCTGGTGACCGATCTTCCGGACGTGCGCCAAGACCAGTTTCGGCGAGAATCCGTCCGCCTCTGGCCGACCGACCACCTCGACCTCGTCGCCGACGGTGACCTGAGCGTCGTCCTGTAGGAGAACTCGCAGCCCTTCTTCTCCGTCCTGGATGAACAACGTGCGCGGTTCGGCGTACGTGACGATCCCCGTCGTCTTCTGCAGTCCGGTGCCGGGGTTGGGCGCTCCGGAGTCGGCCCGAATGACGTCGCCGATCGGCGAGACCGGCAATGTGAACGGATCATCGGGAAGCGCGCTGACGAGATCGACGTTCTCCATCGACGGTACGAGGAGCCGCACTCCCAATCGCTGATTGCGGTCGTTGGCAACCGGCGAGCAAACGCCGGACGCTCGAATGACGCTACCCAGGAGGCGGTGACACGCGCCCTTGTCGATCTCGTTGATCCAGACGACCAACATTCCGCCCGCCACCTCAAGCACCAGTCGGTGTCCTTCCATCTCACGGACGACGCCTTCGACCTCGACCCACCGATCGTCGTCTTCGCCGGTCATCAGCGTATTCCACGAGTGACGCAGCGGTTCCGGCATCCGGCTTCGCCCGAGCACGGTCACGGACGTTCGAGCTTCGATCGATGCGGAGCTGTTCGGGTCGACCGTGCCTTCTAGCTCGACGAGCATGCCTTCCTGCTCGAGCTCAGGCGACACGGCTGCTTGCAGTTGATTCCGGACGCGAATGCCATCCGAATCGTCTTGAAGATAGAACTGGAGACGACGAGGCGGGTCAGCGCGCGGCGCCCGAGTACACGAACGGTGCCCACAGGAATGGATGCGCGGCCGGCACGGCGCCGGCTGGTGCGTCCTCGGGTGCGAGTCCGCCGATTCCGCGCAAGAGAGTCGGTCCGCTCGATCGGCGGATGGCGAGCTTCGCGGCGCGAAGGGCTTGCGCCGAGCTTCGCTTCTCGATGATCACTCCTCGATAGAACGCCGTCGTGGTCTCCGCCGCGGCCCAGTCCGCGACGGGCCAGAGGCTCGCGACGACTCCGCGTGCGCCCGCGAACAGGAACGCGCGCGCGAGCGACTCGACGCCCTCGCCGCCGACGGCTTCTCCTCTCGCGCTCTCGCACGCGGAGAGGAAGACGACGTCGGCATCGAGTCGAAGGTCGAGGACGTCGGCGATCGTGAGGAACCCCGAATCGTCGCGGCCGGCGGCGAGCACCACGCCGGAACGCTCGGGCTCATCGGAATCGACGTAGCCATGCGCGGCGAGATGCACGATCGAGTAGCCCGCGAGGTCGCCGCCGAGGCGCGCGCGCGTGGCGTCG
>JACOTG010000114.1 GCA_016178505.1 Planctomycetota bacterium | reverse complement strand
TCCTACCCGTGGCTGTACGTCATGCGGGACGGCAGCGTTTTTTGCGCCGGGCCGCGTGAGGACACGCGCTTCCTCGACCTGACCACCGCCACCTGGAGCTCGCCGATGCGAAGCCAGTACGGCAATCGAATCGAGGGGATGTCCGTGCTCCTGCCCGGGCTCGATCGCGTTCTCATCCTCGGGGGTCGGACCAACGACGTCGCCACGAGTTCGGCGGAGATCATCGACGTGAGCGCGGCTTCGCCCGCATGGCGCTACACGTCGCCGATGAATTTCCCGCGAGCGGACTTCTGCGCGACCCTGCTGCCCGATCGCACGGTTTTCGTTTCGGGAGGCAACTTGGGCGACGATGCCAGCGCGGTCTACGAGCCCGAGCTGTTCGACCCCGAGACGGAGACTTGGACGGTTCTCGCGCGCCCCACGCTACCTCGAGGTCACCACTCGACGGCGGTGCTTCTCCGCGGAGGCGGGGTCCTCGTCGCCGGGTCGGACGGTGAGTTCCGGGCCGAAGTCTTCCTCCCGCCGTACGTCTTCAGAGGGCCGAGGCCGCGAATCGTCGGTACGCCCGAGTCCGTAGCGTACGGTGAGAGTTTCACCGTCCGTTCGCCGGACGCCGCGGCGGTCGGCTCCGTCGTGTTGATGCGCCCGTCGGCGACGACGCACTGGTTCAATCCCGAGCAACGGCTGGTCGACTGTGAGTTTTCGTCTCTCGCATCGGATCGGCTCGAGGTGGTCGCGCCCGTGAGCGCGAACGACGCGCCGCCCGGTTACTACATGCTCTTCCTCTTGAGTCGGGATCGCGTTCCATCCGCTGCGGAGTTCGTCCACGTGGGCGACTGACCGCGGTCCGGAACAACGCAGCTGGAAGCCAGACCACACCGAACGCACGAGACCGATGCGTGGTCCGACCGTGACGCGCGGGAATTAGGTCTTGGGCTTCGGAGGTGGAAGCGCGCGAGCCTCGCACTTCGACGTGAAGCCCGACTTCGCGTGCGAGCCGTCGCAGAACGGCTTGTTTGCCGAGTGCCCGCAACGGCAAAGCGAGATCGCCTCGCGGCCTGCGAGGTCGAACGCCTTCCCGCTCGCGTCCTTCAGCGTGATGCCCGATCCGGTGACGCGCAGCGGTCCGTTGTCGCCGACGACGATTTCGATGGGGCTCATCGACTCCTCCAAAGTTTCATGGGCGATTCGGCCGATCATTTCGACATGAATACCGCGATGCCGCAGCGCGACAACGAACCACGGATGCTTCTCGCGTGCAAGACCTGTCATCGCCAATACGACGTGAGCGCCATGCGTCGCGACGAGCGCGTGCGCTGCCGCTGCGGCGAGCTGATGGCCGTACCCGAGGCGAAGCCCCGCGATGCGCGCCTGGTGCACTGTTCCGGTTGCGGCGCTCCTCTCGCGGACGGCGCTCTTCGCTGCGACTACTGCGGCGGAGTCGTCAGCGCCGCCGATCGCGGTCTCGGGCCCGCGTGTCCGGAGTGCTTCGCGAGGCTCGCTCGCGGTGCGCGTTTCTGCACCGAGTGCGGCGTCGAGATCCGTCCGGAAGCAATTCGCACGACGCGCGCGACGGCGCACTGCCCACGATGCGGGGGATGCCTGGTGCTTCGCGAGCTGCCGGAGGGGCACTACACCGAGTGCACGTCGTGCGCCGGCATCTGGCTCGACGCTCAATCGTTCGAGCGGGCGATCGAGCACCGCGATGCTGCGGCGCTCGGCGTGTTCGTCGGCGGCGACGGAAAGCCGCACGACGTTCCCGATCAACCGGTGAGGTACCTCTCGTGTCCCGTGTGCTCGCGACTCATGAACCGAAAGAATTTCGCGGGATGCTCGGGCATCATCATCGATTGGTGCAAGGGCCACGGATTCTGGTTCGACACGTACGAGCTGGAGAAGGTCATTCAATTCGTGCAGTCGGGCGGGCTCGATCGAGCGCGCACGCTCGAGATCGCACGCGCCAAAGAGGAGATCCAGCACCTCGAGAGCCAAAAGCGCTCCATCGCCGCGAGCCCGCTCGACATCGAGTCGCCGCCCATGCGACGTGCCTGCTGGCACGGCCCGCTCGCCGGCGTCTTTTCCTTCCTCTCCGACCTCCTCGACTAGCCCGCCCCGGCTATCGGTGCCAGGCACGCGCTGCCGAACGCCGAATCGCCGTGAGCGCCGTCGCTTTGTGACGGGTTTCCGGCGGCACGTGCCTGGCACGATTAGCCGGTGTGCATGCTTGACGTGGGGGCGCGGGCTTCTAAGATTCAACGCCTAGCCATCCAGTGAGCTAGCGCCGTGAAGGAGAAGCCCGAGCGACGCCGAACATCCGGTTCCGTTTGCGCGAGGAGTGCGGAATGAACCTTCGAATGAATTCGCTCGTGCGCGTTGGTGCCATTGCTGCGGTTGCGTTCTTCGCGACGCCCGCGTTCTTGACCGCGTTCACGACGATTGGCGGAGTGCTGCCAATCAGTACCACCGGCAATGGCTATCAGCGCGACGTCCGCGTATCGAACAACTTCCAGGACGCGGCGGCGAACGCGAACACGACACCCGATCCCAACTATCCTGGCGCCATCGGCGCGCCCCTTTCGATCTGGAAGGGCGCGGCGGCGTGGGGTTCGAACGTCGCGAGCGCGGGGAAGAACTTCGATTTCGATTGGCAGGGTGAGACCGGCGGCGTCGGGACCGTGAACGACAACATCGTGTCCTCACTCCAAGCCGTGTGTGGCGGCGGTGTGCTCGCCTACACCGAGCTCGGCGACGGCAACCTCAACGGTTGGCGCATTCGCTATTGCGAAGACGTGGTTTGGTCCGACAACCCCGCGGGTGCGAGCTTGCCCCAATTCGACATCCAGTCCACGCTCACTCACGAGCTCGGACATGCGCTCGGGCTCGGCCACTCGCAAGGGAATCTCTGCAGCGGCACGTGCGCGACGGACCCGATCATGTGTCCTGTGGTTTGTGGAAGCGGTTCGAGCCAAAGGGTCCTACGCCCCGACGACGCAAGCGGACTCCTGTCGATCTACGGTGCGATCCCCGCGAACAAACCGACGATCACGAGCGTGACCGGCGCGTTGGTTCCCGGCGGCACGATCGTCATCAACGGCACCAGCTTCGCCGCGAATGTGAACGTGAAATTCACCGTCGGAACGGGTCAGGACCTCGGCACGATTCCGGGCGTGGTCTACGGGTTGGCATCGGCCGGAGGCGGGACGCAGGTCGCGGTCACCGTGCCGGCGAACGTGCGGTCGGGCAACGTGCTCGTGTGGGAGCCTGCGCGCAATCTCCTGTCGAATGCGTTCCCCGTCGCGCTGTCACCACCCACGATCCTGGCGGTGACGCCGTCGTCCGGTCGGCTGCGCGGCGGCGAGGCGGTGACGATCGACGGGATGAACTTCACGACGGCCGCGACGGTGACGTTCGCGGGAATGCCGGCTTCGATCACCACGCGAAACGGGTCGAACCAAATCATCGTTCAGTCGCCGCCCGGCATGAGCGAAGGGCAGGCCGCCACGGTGAGCGTCGTGCAATCGAGCGGCACGGCAAACGCCGTCGGCGCGTTCACCTACACCCCAAACCCCGTCGAGCTGCTGATGACGGGAACGCCGACCTATGGCTCGCCGGTCACGTTCACCGTTTTCGGACCCGCGAATCTCCGAGCCGCCGCCGCCGTCGGCATGGTCGGAACGACGATTCGTCGCGGCGTGGAGGTGTGTTTGACCCGGCCGACCGAAGTCGTTCGAACGCCCGACATCTTCCGCCTCGATTCGCTGGGTCAGGCGACGATGCCGTGGATTCCCGAGGGGAATCCCGGCGACGTCCGTCACGCGCAGGCCGCGATCATCCTGCCCGATCGCTCGATCGTGCTGACGAACTGCATCGAGATCATGGTGCAGTGAAGCGGCCAGCAGGCCTGGAGCAGAGCGAATTGACGAACGCCGGGGGCATCACGACGCGTTCAATGACGAAGTAGCGACCCGTTCTACTTGCCCTGGTCGATCTCGCGAAGCTTGCCGAGGTACTTCGTGACGTCCGCATCGTCGCCGAGCGCCGCTTTCGCTCGACCGAGGTAGTCGCGCGCCGCGTCCAGGTTTCCCGCTTCGAAGTACGCCATTCCGAGCTGCTTCTCGTGAACGCCGGCGTGCTCGGGGTCCAGCGCAAGCGCCGCCTGATACGCCGTCGCCGCATCCATCCAGCGGCCGAGGCGTTCGTAGGTCGCTCCGAGCACTTCGCGCACTTCGACGGAATCGCGATCGCTCTCAGCCGCGCGCTCCAGGAGCGGCAACGCGAGCGCATCGTCGAGGAGGTCGTGGTGCGTGCGTCCGAGCACGTAGAGGAGCTGCGCATCCTCGGGACGCGCTTCGATCCAGTGTGGGGCGAACTCGAGAATCGCGTCGGTGTCCTTGCGATCGACGAGGAGGCGACCGACATGGACGACGAGGCGGCGCAGCGGCTCGAAGTCGGGAAACCGGCGCAGCCCGTCGGTCATGGCCTTCAACTCGTCCGACGAGACATCGAATCGACGGTTCGCCGTCGAGAACGGTGACGTCTCATCGCGCTGCGCTTCGGCGTGAAGCGCGAGTGCGCGGAGCAACGGTTCGGCGCCGCTCTTGTTGCCGACGATCGCCGCGAGCGCGTGGAGGGACTCGGGATCGGGCAAGCCATGCCGAGGCGCGACGAGCCGCGCGTGCAGCTCGAGCCGCGGTTGATCGATCGTGTTTTCCGCGCCGGGACCGAGATGCGCGTCGAGGTCTCTGCTCGTGCACGCGAGGAAAAGCGGCGAGCTTGCCGCCGGCACGAGCACATCGCCGGCTGGTGCGATCGAAGCCTCGAAACAAAGAAGCGGACCCGCGTAGCCGTCCGTGGCGATCCACAGCCGGCCAGTTGGAAACTCCGCGATGAACGTTCGCAGAGTCGGACGCAATTCGCGCGTCGACATTGCGCGCAGATCGAGCCACACGAAGAGCGTTCCGTGCGGAGTCAGCAAAGTTGCGAACCGAGCGAGGCTCTCTCGCGTGAGAAGAAGTCCGTCGCCCGTGACGAGGGCCGGTCGCGAGAGGATCGTGATCGCATCGTATCGGCCTCGCGTCGCGCTCGCGGCGAAGCGCAACGGATCCGTCCCGGCCAGCTCGCGCGGCTCGTCGCGGAACGGAGGTACGGGATCGACGAGGTCGAGCGATCCGAAGCGAAGCTCGGCCAACGCTTCCCGATGCGCGGCGAAGAGCGTCCCGACGAACAGCGCCGTGCCATTCGCGCGAGCGAGCCGCTGAGAGGTCAGCACCTCCTCGCGCTCGAGCGAGCTCCAATCGGCACTCGAGCTGAGCGGCTCACGGTTCCAGTGCACGAGCGCGGTCGGTTGCCCGCGGATCCATCGAACGAGCGTCAGGACTCCATCGGTCGTGACGCGATGCTCGATGACGCTGCCGCCCGCACGGCGCGCGATCCAGCGCGGTGCAAGCGATCCTTGGATTTGGATCACGAACGGAACGAGCCCGCATCCGATCACGATGCCGAGCGCGGCGGCGGCCACGTGCGCTCGCCCGAGAGCGGCGCCTCCGAGCGGGAGACCGAGGAGAACCGAAGGAATCCCGAGGACGGCGAGTGCGACGACGAGCTCGCCGCCCGCCGCGCTCTCGAGGAAGTCGGTGGGCTGGATTCCGGCGACGCGACCGAGGATCCATGCCGTTTCGAATAGTGCCACGGCACACACGGTGACGAACGCAACGATGCGCCAAACCGGACTCTTGGCCCGTGCTTCGAACGCGGTTGCGAGAACGGCGCCGACACCGAGCCCGAGGATCGCGACGACGAGCCAAGCCGTCTCCGAGAAACGCGTCGACGAGAGATGGGGCAGCAGGAACAGCCGCGCGATGGCGAGGAGGAGCCCGAGCACGATGCCCCACACGAGTCCAAGCACGCTGCCGATGCGAAGGCCAGTCGACTCGACGACGCGCGCGCGAGCGGCTGGAAAAGCGGCTTCGGCCACGACGAGAAGCGCACACCACGCGAGGCTCGATGCGGTCCAGCCAAGTGCCGGCAGCGCGATGCGCTCCTGCGCGAAGAGCCCCGCGGCGAGGCCCATCATCGCTGCAGACGGGCGCAGAACCGCGCGACCGAGGAGGAACACGAGCGAGATCGCGGGCACGAGGAACGCGAGGAGGCTTGCGAACGCGATCCCGATTCCGTCAATTGCCGCGAGGACTCGAAGCGGTCCGAGCGCGCGCGTGTGGACGACGGCGACGAGCAGCGCCCACGTCGCCACGGCGGGCGCGAGCATCGCCAGCCGTCGGCCGATTCCCTGTGCCGGTCGGGCGAGGCGCGCGACGAATGGAATCGCGAGTGCGACGGCGAGCGCGATGCCGAGAATTCGGTGTGCCGTCGAATGAGCGTCCGCGCCGAAAACGAGCGTGCCGACCGTCCACCACATGTCGACTAGCGCCGCAATTGCCGCGGCCTGCAAGAACGTCAGCACGTTAGCGATCATCGCGCGATCGTCGCCACCTCCATGAGTCGGGAGCGGCGAGGATGCCGCGGCATCGCGCGAAACTCCACGGGAAATGTCACGCCGCGCGGATCAAGTCGGGAAGGAATGCGAAGACGACGGCGCCCACGACGAGCGCGAACGCCACGAGGTGATTCCACCTCAGAGATTCTCCGAGGTAGAGGACCGAGAACCCAGCGAAGACGATCAGCGTGATCACCTCTTGGATGATCTTGAGCTGCGCCGCCGAGAATCGTCCGTGACCCCATCGATTCGCCGGCACCTGGAGACAGTACTCGAAGAACGCGATCAGCCAGCTGATCACGATGACTTTCCACAGCGCGGCGGTCTTGTATTTCAGGTGTCCGTACCACGCAAACGTCATGAAAACATTGCTCGCGATCAGCAAGAGAACGGTCGACATTCCGGCCCTCCGCGTCGTTTCAGGGCGGCTCGGTCGCCGCCGAAGCCCGCTTTATACCCGGCTCGGGGCTCGCCGGGACCGGGCGTGTGGGGTAACATTCCGCGCCGAATGTATGGGAGGCCTGCGAGCGAGTCGACCGTCGTCGATCGAGCACACACCGTGATGCGTGTGAGGGATGCTCTGCGCGTAGGCCGAACATCGACAGGGAGGCAGCGACCGATGCGGAACGTGTGGAGACGTAGTGAGTCGACGCTTCTGGCTTTGGTGTTCGCGGCGTCGACGATGGCGTGGGCCAACGAGACGGTCCAGATCCGGCGCGCGGAGATTCCGGATGACTACCGGAGCAGCTCGGGCGTGCACAAGCTCTTCGTGAACTCGGCCGACGGTGCCGCACTTTCGCGGCTGACCCAGCTGGGTGCAATCGAACGAACGATCGACTACGGCAGCTTCCGGCTCGTTTTCGTGAACGATGACGGACTCGGCGCGCTCGCCGAGCCGGCTCTCGCAGGCGTCGCGCTGCGCGACGACCTCGATCTCGTCGGTCTCAACGGTTGGAACCTCGACACGCGCGTCGGCGAACCTCGCGATCTCGCGGCGTCGCGACGCCAGCAGCCGGCGCTCTTCGATCGCCAACTCTACGTCGTGCAGTTCGTCGGCCCGATGCGCGACGATTGGATGAATCGGCTGACGCGTCGCGGCGACACGCAAGTCGTCGGCTACCTTCCGAACGACGCGTACGTCGTCTTCGCGACGCCCGCGGCCTGGGCGCGCATCGCGACCTACACGCAACATCCGCGCGGCCCGGTGCAGTGGGCGGGCGTCTATCACCCGGCCTACCGCATCTCGCCGTATCTCGACGCCGCAATCGCTCGCGGTGTCGGTTCGGTGGACGTCGTCGTCGAGCTCGTCGAGCATTCGGGCACCGACGCGACCCAAGCGCGGATCGAAGGCCAAGCGCTCGGCACGATCGCGGACGCGGTGTCGCTCGGCGGAATGCGCGACCTTCGCCTCACGCTTCCGGCTGCCGCAATCGAGCGACTCGCGGCGGAGCCGGACGTCTTCTGGATCGAACCATGTCTACCGAAGCGAAAGCTCGACGAACGTCAGGGACAGATCATGGCGGGCAGCCTCGACGCGACGGGGACCGCTCCCTCGGCGCCGGGGTACCTCGCATTCGTCAACGGCAAGGGTTTCACGTCGAACTTCGCGTTCACGGTCGACGTCGCGGACGACGGGTTCGACAAGGGGTCGACGACCGACGTGAACGTCGAGTTCAAGGACGTCGCCGGCAACTCGCGTGCGACCTACGTCTTCAACTACACGACCGACGCGCTCGGCGACGGCGGAGCCGGTCACGGGAACTGCAACTGCTCGATCGTCGGCGGCTTCAACGACACGCAAGGCAACTCGGCATTCGAAGACGCCGGCGGCTACCAGTACGGCCTCGGCATCGCGCCTTACGCGCGCATCGGCATGTCGAAGATCTTCTCGAACGCGGGCGCGTTCACGTCCTCCAGCTACTCGACGCTGATCGCGAGCGCCTACAACGCGGGCGCGCGCATCAGCTCGAACTCGTGGGGCCTGAACGGCGCGGGTGCCAACGCCTACACGACCGACTCGCGTCAATACGACATCCTCGTCCGCGATGCCGCGTCCGGCACCGCCGGCAATCAGGAGATGTCGATCGTCTTTGCCGCCGGCAATGCGGGCTCCGCCGCCAACACAGTGGGCGCGCCCGGAACCGGCAAGAACGTGTTCACGATCGGCGCGTCGGAGAACAATCGCCAAACCGGCACGGACGGCTGCGGCATCGCGAACACCGGCGCCGACAACGCAAAGGACGTGATCAGCTTCTCGAGCCGTGGCCCGTGCTCGGACGGCCGCAAGAAGCCCGACATCATGGCGCCCGGCACGCACATCCAGGGCGCGGCGTCGCGCAGCACCGTCTACGACGGCACGGGAGTCTGCAACAAGTTTTGGCCCGCCGGTCAGACGCTGTATTGCTGGTCGTCGGGGACGTCGCACTCGACGCCCGCGATCGCCGGTGCGTCGGCCAACGTGCGCCAGTACTTCGCGAACCAAGGTTGGGGCACTCCGTCGCCTGCCATGACCAAGGCGTTCCTCATGTCGACGACCGCGTACATGACGGGAGTCGGCGCCAACGACACGCTGCCTTCGAACAGCCAAGGGCTCGGGCGAGTCGACATGGGTCGCGCATTCGACGGCACGGCCAACGTGCGCGTCGACGAGTCCACGGTCTTCGCCAACACGGGCGAGACCTTCACGACGACCGGCACCATCGCCGACACGTCGAAGCCGTTCCGCGTCGTGCTCGCATGGACCGATGCGCCGGGCACCGTGAGCGGCAATGCGTGGGTGAACAACCTCGATCTCGAGGTGACGGTCAACGGCACGCTCTTCCGCGGCAACGTGTTCTCCGGCGCGAACTCGATCACGGGTGGCGTTGCCGACACGCGCAACAACACGGAGGCCGTGTTCCTGGCGGCCGGCACGAGCGGCAGCTTCTCGATCACGGTCCGCGCGACCGGAATCAGCGGCGACGGCGTGCCCGGCAACGGGGACACGACCGATCAGGATTTTGCGCTCTTCGTTTACAACGGCTCGACCGCGGCTCCGACGCCCGACTTCACGATCTCGGCGTCGCCCGCTTCGCAGACGGTGACGCAGGGTAACTCGACGAGCTACACGACGACCGTCACGAGCGTGAACGGGTTCAGCTCGGCGACGAGCCTTTCGGTCAGCGGAGTTCCCGCCGGCTCGAGCGCGAGCTTCTCGCCGGCGTCGGTGACGCCCGCGGCTGGCGGTTCGGCTGCGTCGACTCTGTCGGTCACGACCACGACGTCGACGACGCCGGGGACGTACACGTTGACGATCACGGGGACGAGCGGAGCGCTCGTGCATTCGACGACGGTTTCGCTCGTCGTGCAGGCGGCACCGGTGCCGAACTTCACGATCTCGGCATCGCCCGCTTCGCAAACGGTGACGCAGGGTAACGGAACGAGCTACACGGCGACCGTTACGAGCGTGAACGGATTCAGCTCGGCGACGGATCTGACGGTGAGCGGTCTTCCGTCGGGCGCGGGCGCGAGCTTCTCGCCGACGCCCGTGACTCCGCCGTCGGGCGGCTCGGCGTCGTCGACCTTGTCGGTCACGACCGCGGGGACGACTCCCGCCGGGACGTACACGCTGACGATTACCGGCACGAGCGGCACTCTGGTGCATTCGACGACGGTCTCGCTCGCCGTGCAGGCGGTGCCGGTGCCGGACTTCACGATCTCGGCATCGCCGGCTTCACAAACGGTGACGCAGGGCAACGGGACGAGCTACACGGCAACGGTCACGAGCGTCAACGGCTTCAGCGCGGCGACGAACCTGTCGGTGACCGGCCTTCCGTCGGGTGCGACGGGCAACCTCTCGCCGAGCACGGTGACTCCGCCTTCGGGCGGCTCCGCGACGTCGACACTGTCCGTGACGACCGCGGGGACGACGCCTGCCGGCACGTACACTCTGACGATCACGGGGACGAGCGGCTCACTCACGCACTCGACCAACGTGACGCTGGTCGTGCAGGCCGCGGGCGGCGGCAACCAAGTGGTCACGTTCACGTCGACGCCGAACCTCGCGATCCCGGACAACAACACGACGGGCGTGACGAACGGCATCGCGGTGGCGACCGCCGAGACCATCACGAGCGTCAGCGTGAACGTGAGCATCACGCACACGTTCCAGGGTGACCTCGAGGTTTCGCTCATCGGTCCGGACGCCACGACGGTTCTTCTGCACAATCGAACCGGCGGCGGGACGGACAACATCAACACGACGTACAACGTGACGACTCGCTCGGCCGGGGCGCTCACGGCGTTCAACGGCAAGAACACGAGCGGCACGTGGACGATCAAGGTGCGCGATCTCGCGGCGGTCGACGTCGGCACGTTGAACTCGTGGAAGCTCACGTTCAACGGCTACTCGACGGCGGCGCCAAACCTCGCGATTCCGGACAACAACACGACCGGCATTACGAGCACGATCAACGTCGCCGCGACGGGAACGATCGCGAGCCTTCGCGTGCGCGTCGGCATCACGCATACGTTCCAGGGTGACCTTGAAGTGTCACTCATCGGACCGGACAACACGACGGTAATCCTCCACAACCGCACGGGCGCCGGCACAGACAACATCAACACGGTGTACCCGGATCTCACCGCACCCGCGCAAGCGCTCACCGCCTTCAACGGCAAGGCGATCGCCGGCGCGTGGAAACTGAAGGTGCGCGACCTCGCGGCGGTGGACACCGGCACGCTCAACACATGGGAGATCGACTTCCGCACGCAGTGACCCGCCGGCTAACGGGGTCAGACCCCAGACGACGGGAATTCGCGGCACAGTATCGGGGGCGGGGCTTCGGCCTCGCCCCCGCCTATTCGCGCGGCGTCAGCGGCACCATGGAAGGGGAACTTTGCCGTTTTCGCCGACGGTACCCATGATCCAGATGAACTCGATCGGCGACGTTACGACGTCGACGATCAACGCGAACAGTGCCGCGAGAGTCAGGCCGATGTCGTTCGCGTCGACGATGACGATGGGAATCACGGACGGTGGCAACTACCCGCTGAATGGACCCTCTCGGCGTCCCAGGACCCTGTGCCATTCGACATGGGGTTCCACTTTCGCCGTGACGAGATAGGTGACGTCGTCGGTATAGAGGATCGCGAAGCGCAAGACGTGATTGGAATCGATCGTCGCGCGCTCGATGCGGATCGGTGTTTGGTGCGCCGACTGGATGATGCGGCCCGTGAGGCAACAGCCGGGGGACAGCGCGCCAATCGTCAGGAGCAAACCGATCCGTGCGCACATCATGCCGGGACGTCGAGCCATCGCGTCACGCTGCCGATCGTCGAGTCGATTCATCCTCGACCTCCATCTCCTCGGTTCCATTCGTGAAATTGCGGCGAGTAGCCTCGGTCGCAACGGCGCGAGATTCAAGGGTTCGATCGGTCGCCAACGTCGGTCTACCGCGCCCGACGGCTCCGTGGCTATACTGGCGCGCCCAATTGGGGAGACGTGACGGTTTCAGGATCGATCATTGCCCGATGCAGCGCCACGACGACCTCTTCGCCAAGATCCGCGAGGCTGCGGATCGAATTGCGCCCTACATCCACGAAACGCCGCTCGTCTATTCGCACACGCTGAGCGCGTCGCTCGGTTTCGACGTTCACTTCAAGGCCGAGAACCTCCAACGCGCGGGATCGTTCAAGATCCGCGGCGCGCTCAACAAGATCCTGAGCCTCGACGAAAGCGAGCGGCGGCGCGGCGTCATTGCGTCGTCCGCCGGCAACCATGCGCAGGGCGTCGCGCTCGCCGCGCAGATGTTCTCGGTGCCGGCGACGATCGTGATGCCCGCGGACACGGCGCTCGTGAAGTACACGCGAACTCGCGAGTACGGCGCGCACGTCATTCTGCAGGGGAGCTGCATCGAGGACGCTTATGCGAAGGCGCGCGAGATCCAGGCCGCCGAGAACCAGGTTTTCATCCATCCCTATGACGATGCGCGCATCGTCGAGGGCCAGGGGACGCTTGGTCTCGAGATCGTCCGCGAATTGGCGGACGTCACCGACGTCATCGTTCCGCTCGGCGGCGGCGGGCTCCTCGCCGGCGTTGCGGTGGCGGTGAAATCGGCGCGGCCTTCGGTGCGCGTGACCGGCGTGCAATCCGCCGCGATGGCGCCGATCTTCCGCGCGTTTCGCGGTGGCGATCCCGCGGGCCCGGACCGCGGCGACACGATTGCCGATGGAATCAAGGTGAAGGCGACGGGAGCGATCACGCTGCCGCTCATTCGCGACGTGGTCGACGACGTCGTGCTCGTCGAGGACGAGGAGATCATCGATGCGATCGTGATGCTCATCGAGAAGTCGCGGCTCGTGGTCGAGGGCGCGGGCGCCGTCGGCGTTGCGGCGCTGCTCGCGCGGAAGGCGACGCTCGCCGGGCGCCACGTCTGCGTCGTTCTCTCGGGCGGCAACATCGACACGAATCGCATTGCGCGCATCATCGAGGCCGGGCTCGTGAGCGTGGGCCGGCAAACGCTCATTCGCACGCGCGTGCGCGACGTCCCCGGCCAGCTCCATCGCGTGCTCGAGGTCCTCGCATCACATCAGGCGAACGTACTCGACGTGCAACATCATCGCGCCGGTTGGAAGGTGCCGATCGGCTGGGTCGACATCGAGATCCTCGTCGAGACGCGTTACGCCGAGCAGCGAAACGAGATCCTCGCCATTCTTGCGTCGCAAGGGTTCACGTTGCTCGAGTAGTCGGACGCGCAGCCCTTTCTTGCGAGTCCGGCGGCCGGCGGCTACGATGTTCGCCCCATGAAAGTGCTCCTCTCGGAAGACGACATTCGCAAGGCCGTGCGCAAGGTCGCCGGCGATCTGAGCCGCGATCTCTCGCAGAAGCGGCCGATCCTCGTGTGCGTTCTCAAGGGCGCGTTCCTGTTCTTCGCCGACCTCGTTCGCGAGCTGGACTTCCCGTTCGAAGTGGAGTTCGTGCGAGCGGCGTCGTACGGGTCGGGCACGAAGACGAGCGGCCGCGTCGAGCTGCTGCTTGCGCCACAAATGTCGCTTCTCGGGCGGCACGTCGTCATCGTCGAGGATCTCGTCGACTCCGGGTTCACCTTGCAGGCGTTGCGTCGCACGATGCAGGATCTCGGCCCCGCGTCGGTTCGCATCGCCACGCTTCTAGACAAGGAAGGGCGGCGTGAAGTCGAAGTGCCCGTCGATTACGTCGGCGTGAAGATGCGTTGCGGGTTCGTCGTCGGGTACGGCACGGACTGCGCCGAGCGATATCGCGGACTCCCGGCAATGTTCGAGCTGGAGCCCGGCGAAATCGATTCCTGATCGAGAACCCTTCTCCCCCGATGGCGTACTCGGGTCCCATGGCTGCGACCCGTCTCGAATTGGCTGCCGTTCCCTGAGGAGGATTTCGATGAAGTCGAAGATGCTGTGCTTCGGTCTCTTGATCGTGTCCGTCGCAGGTCTTGCGATCGCACACCCGCACGTCGTTCGTCAGATTCAGCTCCCGCTGCAGAAGGGGCAGCTCGAGGTGAAGTACTTCACCGTGCCGTACGACGCGAAGACGCTCGAGGGTCTTCCGACCGGGCTGTATTGGCACCTCGGCTTTGCGAACTTCAAGGTCATGGACGAGCCGCTGAACGCCGGCGCCACGTCGGTAGCGCCGGGGTCGTATCGCCTCTTTGCGCACTCCGAGAAGGATCAGAAGTGGTCGTTGGTCCTGATTTCGGAAGCCAACGGTCAGAAGCTCGCGATGACGACCTTCGGCATGCTCGCGGCGAAGGACGAGGCGAAGAAAAAGGAATTGATGAAAACGTGCGACGACCTCGCCCAGGGAATGATCGTGCTGCCGACGGCATTCACGAAAGGCGGCGACAAGACCGAGCACCTTCGCATCGGCGTCGAGGACCTGGGCCAAAACTTCGGCGACTTCCAAGGCCCGGGCGCCGGCAGCTCGAAGTCGCTCGGCCACGATTTCATGCTGCGCGTCGACTTCGGCGATCTCCACGGCACCGTGGCGCTGAGCGAGCCGGCGCCCGAGGGCGCGAAGAAGGAATCGGGCGGGAAGTAGGTCGTATCGCAGCAAGGGCTTATTGGCGCTGGTAGTCTCACCAGCGACAACGTAGTTGATGTGATCTCGACGCCCGGTGATGACGTGATCGTCGCCGGGCGTTGTCGTCTGTGTCGCGAACGATGCTCGACGCATCGTCCGCAGGTGGCTCTCTGCTCCGTCTCGAAGTGCGCGTTTCGGAGCCGTTGCTCTCTTCCGAGGGCGTGAGAGCACGAGGTGTTTGGTCTTGTGCCCCGAAATAGCCCCTCGACTTGCGTCGATGTGAAAGAGTACGTTTTCGCAGCGAAGTTCGGATGCCGTAAAGCGTTGCTGCGGAAATCGACGTTCTGCGATGTCGGCGGGTTCAAGACCAAACACCTTCGCCTAAGTTCGGGGTCAGGGGGTGGGCCTGATGTTCGGCGAGATTGTTCTGTCTTCAGAGAGTGTATCGGTGGCGACCTTGGTGCGATCGGCCGGCGGACGAGGTTCGTTCGGGAACCGACGATTGAGTTCATGCTTTCACTGTCGTTCGGAGGCCACTTCACCCCAGGGGTAAATCGTCCAGCTCGACAGCAGCGGACGCCAAGAGGCAACATGCAGGAAAGCTCTCTTGATCCACGTCGATGCTTGACTGGTCTGTAAAGAAAACTCCTTGATTCTTACCTACGCCCCCGGCACACTCGCGCTTCGCAAGTGGTCTGAGGCAGTCTCGGAATATCCCCGGCAAACACGGACTTGTCCAACCTCACGACATGGCCGTCGACAACCTCGGAATCGCCGACACGCGAAAAGAGACGGATGCTCTAGGCAAGACCGCCGACGTGTGCGCCCTAAAGCTCAGGCGCGGCGCCCTGTAGGCCCGGCTCTCTGAGGACTTCCGGGGCGGATGCTACAGAACTCTCTCAGCCCTAGGGCAGAAAGGCGATTCACGATGTACGCGCAGCGTTACTTCCTCATGCTGGGCACGGCTCTTCTCGTCGTCGTGCTCCTCACCTGCTTCGTAGGGAACCCGAGCTTTGCGCAGTGCATACCCGACGGGCTCGACCAGGGGGTTCATTTGCTTCGAGGAATGCTTCGCGCGCATCAATGCCGAGGCGTGCGTCGACGTCGGGGCCCCGCAACCAGCCGCCTTCAACGGCAACCTCATCGGCGGAGTCTACCTGATACGATTTACGATCCGTTCCTGCGGCCCCAATCGGCAGGTTCTGTGGTCCGGCACTATGCGAGCCCACTACGATCGAAATTGGCTCGAAACGAACCCTGCTGGCGTACAGCTCGGGGTTTGGCGGTTCCTGTTGAACGGAGACCTCGTCCCAAGCACGTACCTCGTGAATCGATTCGGTGCCAACCGCTGCGCCGTACCGCGGTGCCGTGTCCCGTTTGCGCGCGTCTACTTCTCCGGTTACATCGACTACGCTTTGGATTGCCAGCTAGGCCAATGGCAGGCTGCCTGGGCGCTCAATCACGACTGCGACTCCATAACCCACAACGCGAGCTCCGCCCGCCCAGGGAACTTTCATGCGGACCAGTCCTTTTCGTTCGTCGCGCCAAGCGCCGGATTCGTCGTCTCGTCGACGAGCGGACCGGTCAGGGCGGGAGCCATAACTGGAGCCTTCGTCCGTTTCAACGACTGGCGAACGCTTCCCAACATTTTACGTTTCCCAGAGGCTGTCCGCCAGGGTGCATTCAGCCCGACCCAGGACCTCTGCCCGTGCACTACAACGGGCTCGGGCGGGCCTCAGTACACGCAATCGGCCGTTTCCGGATCTGGGGATTGCAATACACTCTTCACCACGCTCCCAAACGGACCCATCAGCTTCTTTCGAAAGGCGATAGGCCAGTGGACTAATCCTGCCACGTTCCCAGGTCTGGAGTCTCTCGGGATCGATCAGGGCACTCTATCCTATACAAACGGATGCACCGCCACTCAATCCACAGAGTACTTCGACGGCGTGGAAACGCTCGGCGGGTTCCCCGCACGCCGCTATGACGGCACTCCTCTCGCTGCGGCTTTCGTCGATTTGGGCAGCGCCAACCGACCCAACGGCGCCACAATCATTGGCGCCCCTCACGTCAGCTCGTACCTCCTCGCCGACGCCGGCGGAGCGCAAGATCGCGAGGATCGTACAAAGACAATCGAGGTCAAGTACCTCTGGTTGAAGGGGCCCGCAGTCGGTGGCGCCGGCTCTGGAATCGACTCGATGCGCAATCCTACTGCCGTTGGTGCTGCTCAGACGCATGACTGCATTGTGAAGTGTCTCAACTCCGTGTATCTGGGTCCAACAAACGTGCGCTTCACGAAGAAGGACTTGGAGTGCATTACGGTGCCCGCGGACCTAGACACGCCGCCAGACGGTACGGCCGACCTCGACGCAAACGGTTCGCTAGATGTGGACGAACTCCGAAAGCTGCGAACCTGGCTTTACGATCATACTCACGTTCCCGGAAACATGATTGCCGTCGCATCCGTGGGTGATCTCGCCGGTATCAATGGCGGTACCTTCGGTATTCCTCCAGATACTGACAACCTTTGCTTCATCGACGACCATGGGGATTGCAGGACCTATGCGCATGAAGTGGCACATGCCTTTGGTCTCGGCCATAACAACTGCGCTAACAACATTCAGCTTGACCCGGGGACGACGGCGGAGATGCCGGCGGAGGTTCCGATTCCTCCCGTGGCACAGTGTGGCGGCACTACAGCCAGCCCGGATGTCGGTTTCAAACCTGCCCAGCGCGACCAGGTTCGAGTAAAGGCCTGCGACCCACAACAGCTACACAGAGCGAGCGGCTTCATACTTGGCGACGGAATAGTCGTAATAGCTTGCGAGCCGGACCAGACCAGGTTCCAGTTCAGCATGGATGGGTGGGTCGTAGCTCACCTCGGAATCTACAGGTCGGAGGGTCAACTACGCGCGATCGTGACTCGGACCGGTCGGCTCGCTTGCGTGGGCAGCCACATTAGAGCAGTCGGGCGAGCTGCGGCACAGTTTGCGTGTGGTTCGTCCACCATTACAATCACACGACAGGGCCGAGTGTTGCTTTGGTCCGACGGGCTACATAGTGGAACGCTGAGCAGGATTCGTTGATGCGCGGTCGAGGTAGAGAATAGCTTGCTCGCGATGACTGTATAGAACTCCGTTCGGGTGGCGACCCGACGGACGAATGTGAGAACTCAGCTCTTTTGTTCTATGCGGCATGCGAGCGTGACTCGAGCCGGGAGTTTGCGCCGCCTCCAGGGGGCTGTGCTGCCGCGACACCTCTCTGTTTCGATGATTCGCAGACTGGCTAGATTGAAGGGGGGCGACGATCTAGCGCGACGGTGAAACCAGTTCTCTTGGTTCGGCGTTCGTCGCGTTCTCGCGAAGAAGGGTAGGCCGCTCTCGAAGAAGAATGTCGCGTTTCACCCGACCCTGATCGACGTATTGGATCAAGTCGAAGGTATTCTCATCCACGTGGCCGAGCCCTCGCTGAATCTACAATGAGGCCGTTTGAAGAAAACGGTGAAACGGTATCTGCAAGTAATCGCGAGACTATGACCGACTGACGTCGCAACCTGGCGTCGAGATCGCGATTCTGAAGGCTTGCAAGGCAGCCACGTTCGATCAAACGTGAACCTACTCTGGCGTTGGGTGATCTTGCGGACGGGGAATACGGTTCAAACGAGACGGTAACCGATCGATCACGGGACCGCCCACCCCAGCACGAGTTGCCTCGCCTGTATCCGCGTGCCGCGATCAAGTCTCGCGGTTTTCTTCACGTCGCCCTCGACGTCGCCGCCTCCTTCGCCGTCACCCCGCCCTCCTCGCCCTGACGCCCCGCACCCACCGGCTCGATCCGATCAGCGTACGCCTCGGCCCACCGTAGCCATCGGTCGGCGTTCCCTCCCGGCTCGATCCGACCGATCTTCGTCACGAGGGCTTGGCGAATGGCGGCGATGAAGTCGCGGGAGCGGTAAAAGTTGTCTGCCTCGCCAATGAGTTGATCGAATCGACCCTGGTTGTCTCGGCGCCGCTGCCTCCTCCCCTTCGCGACGCTCGCGCTCCGCTTTCTCCTCCGTCCGGCGCTTCTGAACGACGGCTGCTCCGAGCGTGTCGGGGAAGGGCGCCCGGGCGGCACGGATGGCTGATTGAGAATAAGGGGAAGTTTAGTGTTGCCGCCCGGGCGCTCGACGAATCGCGGTGAAAAAACGGCGCTCGGACGGGCAGGGGAACTTGCGCGGGACATCCCGTCCGAGCGCCGAAAAGGAAACCGCCGCTACTTCGACCCGGACGCACGAGTGGCGCCTAGGCCCGTGCATAGGAACCATCGCACCGGGATGCACCTGTTGACGCTCTCGCCCAGCCTTGTAGATTGTTCACGCGATCGAACGTTGGGGGGCTCAGATGTCTCGAACATTAGAGGAGCAAATGGCTAGATCGATCGTCTCGATATTCTGCCCCCACTGTAGGCGTCACACGTCCCTCGAACCTGCGACGGCAGAAGTGGATCATGGGTTCGACACGCTGAGAGTCTCCGCGATTTGGAAGCAGGGCCATGACAGCATTTGGTGGATCGGAGTGTGCAATAGCTGCAGAGTTCCTGTGCTTGTTCACAATGGAGGTGACGTAGTTTACCCAACGGCCGTTCCGCCGCCGAGCGAGGCCAGCATCCCGGATGAGATCCGAGGTGATCTGGACGAGGCCAAGCAGTGTTTCGCTGTGTCGGCATGGCGGGGCGCCGCAGTAATGGCAAGGCGATCAATGCAGTCGGCGGCACTAGACAAAGGAATGAAGCCAGGGAACTTGGGTGATCAAATGGCTGCCCTGCACTCCGGCGGTCGCATCACGGTAGAACTCAAGGAATGGGCGGATGTGGTTCGTTGGGTGGGCAACGATGCTGCTCATCCCGGCGGGGACGCTGTGACTCGAGAGGACGCTGAGGACATTCTCAGACTCGCAGAGCAATTCCTTCACGTACTTTACGTTGCACCGTCCATCGCAAAGGCGCTGCGAGCGAAGAAAAAGAAATAAAGCCGAATGCCGACCGCTTAACGCAGCAAGCGGAATTCCCGCGCCTGCGTCGTCGATCCGATCTTCGCGACGACCATTAGGGCGCCGCAGGCTACGATCGCCACGATCCACGGTCGGGTCGTGGCGGATTCCTTTCATCGGTGACGGGGCGGTCTGTCGCCATTGATCGAGCGAGATCTTTCGTTCGAGAGCGATGTCCGCCAACGACCGCGCGAAGCCGGATTGTCGACAGTGAAGAAGAGGACGCCCGGGCGACGACTCGCTTTCGCTAATGCGGAGAATGCGTCCGAGCTGATGGTCAACGCCCGAGCGCCCATCATCTTCTTCGGCGTTCTCCCGCGAGCGACCTTAGCGCCACGTCTTCGAGCGAGCGTCCAACCCGTCGACAGCCCGCGGACTCGGCGAAAGAACGGGCACCCGGGCGGCACGAAGTTCTAGTGGGGGACAATAGAAGAGTGTTCGTAACGCCACCCAGGTGCTCGATGGAACTCGACGACAAACGGCGCTCGGACGTCGTGAGGTCGTGCGACGTCAACAGGCGAAGAAGGGAAGCCGCCCGAGCGCCAGTGCCTCCTTCGATCAGCCGACCCTAACTTGACACCCGAAGAAGACGGGCCAATAGCCACCAGATGCCGTAGACGAACAGTGCGAGGAACACGAGTGCGACGACAGCACTCGCGAAGGTCCGAAGACCTGCGCTTTGAGTCGACGGCGATGGTTCAGGAGATCCAAGCACGTGTTGCCTGACGCGATTTCTTTTGCCCGCGACGGACGACGTCGTTTCGAAGCGATCGTCTATGTATTGCCGCGAGGGGCAAGGAAAGTAACGGAAAGAAACCGGCGGCTGCGATCTTTGTCGAACATTCATTCGATTCGATGACGTGCAGCGCCGGGGTTATCTTCGTCCGCAGCCGACAGGCGCACGCCAGTGAAAACGTGCCTTCCAGCCAGTTTTCGTTGCCGGATCAGACGCGGAGGCCTGTAGAATGTGGGGCGCACGGAGATGGCGCCACGGGGGCGCCTTGTAGGAGGACGAGGTCGGGTTTCCCGCTATACCCCTGGTAATGACCTCGCCCATCTCCAGAACCGCTCGGGTCGCTTGATTCGGGCGGTCTTTTTTCTGACGACGCCGTCCGCTCGCCAGCTGGAACTCGAGTTGACCCGATCACTCGAATCGGCGCACCGATTCAGGACCAACAGGAGCGAATCCCGTGTCGCGACGCGACCGCCACGCATCGAACGAATACGGGCGCCCGAACGGTGCCGAAGAGGGGTGAAGAAGGGGTATTGGAAAGGGACTCAGTAGTGGCAAGTTGAGCGCGGCATCGCCCGAGCGCCTTGCCCCGGCACTTCGCCACTAGAGGCGTTCGATCGCCAAAGCGACGCCGACGAGGTACGCGCACGCCGAACCATCTTGTCAGACGACTCACGGCTGAGAATCAAAGGTCGGCATTGCGCATCGATCAGGCGGCGCTTCGCCAGGTTGGCATGAGCGAGGTGCTCGGAGCGCTTATCTTGGATCTACGTCTAAGATCTCTCCTTACGAACTAGGGGATTCAATCACACGACGCGGAACACGGGTCGCGTAGCCAATCGGCGGGAGTGCCGGCGTCTGGGGGAAGAACTCTCGAGGCCCATCGGCGAACCGACCGTTATCGGTCCACTCGTCGATCGTGAAGATCCGGGTCGCTCGCCCATCAACACCGTTTTCGATGAGCTTCTGGACCGCGATCGCGAAGCACTGAACCGCCAACTCGTCCGAGGTCACTGGAAACCACTCCATCGTGTTTCGCAGTTCGTGCGCCATAGTCACCGTCACCCGGAGGTGCGGGTTCGAGCCATCTTCCACCCTGAAGTCGAATAGGAATGAATTCCCTATCGGCATCCAATGAATGTGTGTGATCGTCGTGAAACTCACGCGACGCTCCGTGTGGCAGTGACCTTGAGAGGAAAGATACATCGTAATCAGCGGTTTTC
>JACOTG010000078.1 GCA_016178505.1 Planctomycetota bacterium | reverse complement strand
CATCGACCCAGACGCTTGCCCAGACCACGTCCATCGCTGCCAACCGGAGGACGGGGGCCCCAGGGACAGCAACGTCGCCGACCTCGCGCTCGCGCTTGAGCACCAATCCGTCGAATGGACTCCGCGCGACGGTGCGGGCGAGGTCGGCCTCGGCTTGCTCGAGCGTCCGTTGCACCGTCCGCACCCGGCGATCCCCTTCGATCTTTGCGGCGCTCGCCCGGGCGAGGTCCGCGACAGCGACCTTGAGCCGCTCATCGGCGATGTCGAGGCTATCCGGAGACGTCACCCGCTCCTCGACAAGCGGCCGCACTCTCCGAATGTTCGCCTCCGCTCCTTCGAGGACGGCCTCGCCCCGAGCGACGTCGCTTGCAAGCCGCTCGATCGCCGCTTCGGCGAGCTTTAGGTTCTCGGTGGCGACGGCGACCGCCGCCCGGAAGGTCGTCGGGTCAACCGCCGCGAGCTCTTGGTCCTTCTTCACCAGATCGCCCTGATCGACGTCGAGTCGGACGACGCGCGCCGTTACTTCGAAGCCGAGGTCGATGGTTCGCCGGCTTTCGATCGAGCCCGTTCCGAGTACCTCGACGACGGCTTCGCCGCGATCGACCGCATGGGCTCGAACTGGCCGTGGTTTGAAGAAGACGAAGTACGCGGCCGCAGCACTGGCAGCGACGAGGACAACCATGGTTGCGACGCGACGAATGCCCATCGAAACCTCCGAGCGCCCCAGGACAATGCTCGCGCCACTCACACTGCAGCGCGCCGGGTGATCATGACTGAGTCAGATATTCGACGTTGCCGTGTTGCGACGCTAACATCGACGCTTCATTCGAACTTGAACTATTCCTCCGCTAGGCCGACCGACGGACACCGAGCTGTCGATGCGCTTCACGACGCGGCGCCCATGGACGATCGAGTCGCTGCCGTTCCGCCGCGGCGAGCCGCAGGCGTGGCACGTCGAGGTCCTCGGCTACGCGAGTGCCTTCCCCGCGATCGTCGGTGCGATCTTCGAGTTCGGCTTCCCCGATGCGATCCTCCAGATGTGGGCCGCATTCTACGACGAGCTCGTCCACGGCGCCGCCGGCACGCGCCAGCCCTTCACGTGTGCGACGCGCGACGAAACGCGCCCTTGCCGCGCGATTTTCGCAGCCGCGCTCGAATTGCCGCGCGCGGGCGCGACCATGGCGGTCGCGCATTCGTAGACGTCGCGACCGCTCCGGTCGCGCCGCCCCGCGTTCGCGTTTCGACCCGATCGAGTTTTCCTCTAGTGATTTCCCACGAGCCTATAAGAGGATTGTAGACTCCTCTTTTGCCCCCCACCCCCGACCCATAGGAGATAGTGATTTTGGATCGCCGAACCCCGGGGCCCGTGGCCGGCGAACCGGAAGGAGTTGGTCATGCAACCCCGCACGCATTCCACTCGCCGATTCGTTCGCGCACTGACAGCGTCTCTTGGCTTCCTTGTCGTAGCTGGAACTGCAGAGCCCCTCGTGGCCCAAGTCCGAGCCGTCGACAGGCTTCGTCGCTTGCTCGCCTCCGACGTCGTGGACCTCTACGCGCCCGACGCCGACGGCGAACCGTTCACATTGGAAGTCCCAATTCGTGACGGACTCGTGACGCTGGATCTCAGCCGTCACTCGGTTCGCTCGGCCACGTTCGAGGTGAAAGTCCAGATCGCGGACGGCTCGTACGCGACGGTCGGGCCCGACGCCCTCCGGACCTTTCGCGGCACGGTTCGCGAGATCAAGGGCGCGACGGTCGCGGGCTCGCTACTCGCCGACGGCCTGCGGGCGATGATCGCGCTCCCGGAAGGCGACACCTACTTCGTCGAGCCGGTCGACCCGGGGCGGGCGACCGTCGGCACCGTCGGCCGCTACGTCGTCTACCGGGGAGAAGACGTGGCTCCCGACGGCCGAACCTGTGGCGTCATCGACGGAGAGCCCGGAGCCGACGAAGAGCCGACGCGGGACCGCTCGCTCCTCGGTCCAGGTCCGTGCGGCGGAGAATTCTGCGTCGCCCAGCTCGCGTGCGACACGGACGTCGAGTTCTACCAGGCGCACGGGAGCAGTACGGACACGGCGACGAGCTACATCGAGTGCCTCGTCAACATCATGAACGTGGTCTTCGAGCGCGACGTGGAGATCCGCCACCTCATCACGACGGTGATCATCCGCACGGCGGAGCCGGATCCGTACAGCTCGACCGACAGCCTGACGCTCCTCAACCAGATGCAGGCCTACTGGAACGCAAACCTCGGCTCGGTCACTCGCGACACGGCGCACCTGTTCACCGGGAAGAACATGGGAACGGTCGTGGGTCGCGCCTTCCTGGGTCACGTTTGCGACCTCCCCTCCGCCTACGGTCTCTCCAACGCCGACAACTTCGCGCTCCTTTCTTGCGACAGCGATACAGTCACTCACGAGATCGGGCACAACTGGAACGCAGACCACTGCGCGTGCGCAAGCCCGCCGTACACGATGAACCCCGACATCATCTGTGCGCTCCGATTCCATCCCACGCTCTCGATTCCGCCAATCGTGACGCATCGCAACTCCCGCACGTGCCTCGGGACGGCGCCGGTCAACGACGCCGCTGGCGCGGCGGTCGGGGTTTGCAGCGGAACGTACTTCGGTTCTACGGCTGCCGCGACGAACGACGGATCGGCCAGCTGCGGCAACTCGACGTCCTCGCCGGACGTCTGGTACGTGTACAAGGCCGCCACGACCGGCACCGTGTCGATCGACACCTGCTCCTCGACGTTCGACACCGTGCTCTCGGTGCACACGGCGTTTCCGGGCACGATCGGAAGCGAGATCGCCTGCAGTGACGATTCGGATGCGTGCAGCTTCGGCTCGCAACAGTCGTCACTCACGTTCAGCGCAGCCGCGCAGCACAGCTACTGGATCCGGGTCTCGGGGTTCAACGGCGCCACGGGCGGTTTCACGCTGCACGTCTCCGGAACTTGCGGCGCCCCGTTCAACGATAGCGCACTCAACGCCTTGGCCATTTGCTCGGGCGCCTACTACGGCACGACCGTCGGCGCGACCAGCGATGGATCGTCGAGCTGCGACTCGCCCACGCCGAGCGGCGACGTCTGGTTCAGCTACACGCCGCAGGGGGCGACCCCTCTGGTGATCGACACGTGCGACTCGGCGTTCGACACCGTCCTTTCGGTTCACACGGGGCGACCCGGCACCGCGGCCAATCAGGTCGTGTGCAACGACGACTTCTGCGGGACGCAGTCGAAGATCGAGATGACACCCGTGACCGGGACGACCTACTACATCCGCGTCGCGGGCTTCAACGGCGCGAGCGGACCGTTCAAGCTCGCGCTCTCCGGAGCAGAGTGCGCGGCCGATTGGTGCCAGATGGCGACCGAGATTGGAGACGGCCGCTACTTCTGCACGCTGGTGGGCGTGGCCGCCGACGGCTACGCGACCTGCGGGTCGTCCGTTCAAAGTCCCGACATCTTCTACCGATACACGGCGCCCATCACGGGAATGCTTCGAGTCGACACCTGTGGGACGAGCGACGCAGGAAACGTGGACGCGGGGATCGACACGGTCGTGTCGCTACACTGGCCTTGCCCCGTGCCGGCCGACTACCACGAACTCGCCTGCTCGGACGACACATCGACGTGCGGCGGTGGAGACGAGGGAGTCCTGCGCGATTCCGCGATCGACCTTCCGGTCACCGCCGGGCAAGTGTTGATCATCCGGGTGTCGCGATTCGGCGCCACGCGTCCCGGCCCATACGTGCTGAACGTCCACGACGTCCCCACCAACGACGCTTGCGCGAACGCGATGCTCGTCGGCCTGGGCCAAACCCTTGATTCGCTCGCCGGCGCGACGGCCGATGGCAGCAGCACGTGCGGCGGGGACGGCCTGCCGGATCTGTGGTATCGCTTCGTCGGCACGTGCACGGGCACGCTCCACGTGAACACGTGCGGCACGATGCAGAGATCCAGCATGGACACCATCCTTTCGGTCCATGCTGGATGCCCGGGCACGACGGCCAACGAGGTCACATGCAACGACGACGCGGTCGACGGCGACGATCCGGCGATCTGCGGCGACCCCAACACGACGGACTCGGCGGTCGCCGTGCCCGTTGCTGCGGGTCAATCGCTCTTCATCCGGGTCGCGAGGTACCCGCTGTCCCCGGCTGGCGCGCTCACGCTCAACCTCACGTGCAACTCCGCGCCGGACACGCCCGGTCCTCCCAACGGACCGACTCGGGGCTACGAGGGGGTTGGCGTCGGGTTCAGCGCGAGCACGTTCGATCCCGAAGTGGATCTCATCACGTACACGTTCGATTGGGGAGACTCGACGACGTCTCAGTCCTCGCCGATTCCAAGCGGCGGGCAAGTAACGCTGTCGCACGCGTACGCAAACGAAGGCGTTTATGGCGTGACGGTTCGTGCGACCGATTCTCATGGCCACGCGTCGCCCTTCTCGTTGCCGAGCTTCGTCAACATCGCGGACGCGGACTGCCGGATGGGAAACGTTGATCTCGACAACGGCGGACCACCCGTGGACGTGCTCTTCGTGAACGGGAGTGCCGGCCTCGGCCCGGCCCGTTTCTTCGTGGCGAGCCGCGCGGCTCCCCTCGAGGTGAGCCTGAATCCGGCGCCCGCGGGGCCGATGGCTGCCCAGGCGCGTTATGCGGTTTGGGTGTGGCGAAGCTACCCAACATCCTCGACCGACGTGGACGCGCCCTACGGAATCGGCCGGATGTGCATGAATCCGTTGATCACGACGTGCGGCGACAAGTGCGCCAGCTTCGCGGCCAAGAACATCGGCGGCTACTGCGGCTCGGTCCTCTGCTCGACCGCGCAGGCAACCGGGGCGTGGCCGCCCGGCGTCGTGATGCGCATCCCCGCCGGGACGCTCAACTCCGGTGAGACGATCTTCGTGCAGGGCGTGATTCGAGACCAGAGCGACACGGGCGGCCGGCACTTCTCGGCGACGAACGGAGTGGAGGTTATGATCGTGCAATAGCGTTCTTGTGGCGCGCGAGCGCCGATTCTCGGCCGACGCGGGTGCCGAGTTGCCCTATCATCGGAAACGTCCCAGGGACAATCGTGTCGGAGCACGCCTGATGCCTCAGAAACGAACGGTCCTGGCGAGCCGAGCCGTCGCGTTGCTGATTCCTATGTTGCTCCTCGTCGCGTCCACAGCCATTGCGCAATGGACGCCGCCGTCGGAGCTGTTGCGCGTGGAGTTTCCCGGCGCCCGGCGGCTCAATCACACTCCCACGATGTACACGACATTCTCCTGGCTCGAGTCGACCACTGACGGATGCGTTCGCTTCGGCGTGTTCGCTCGCTCGAGCCCATCGGGACGGCGGCGGCGCGGACGCGGCGAATGTGCACCGCGATCCGCAACACTTCGGAATGTCGAGCCGTTTCTTCGACCGATGCACACCATACCTACTCGGCGCGGACGCCGGTCAGCGGCTCGCCGAGGAAGTGATGACTGAACTCCAGCGCACGCTTCACGAAGCGAAGGACCGCGCCCGCAGGCAAGGCGGAACGGTCACGCTGCCGTCGTCGCCAAGCGCGTGAGCTTCGGTGCGATTCTCGCGTCGCGCGGCAAACCTCACCGCAACGGCGCTCGCGGCGATGTTTCGGGAGTTCGGGGTGCTCAGCATCGTCCTCTTCGAGAGCGAGTGACGGCGAGGCTCGGATCGACGCCGCGGTCTCCACGCTGCCCAGCCTCCCGAACCCGTGCCCGATGGTCGCGTACGGGGTTCAGCCCCGACATCGTGAACCGGTTTAAGGCTCCACAGGATCTCCAATTTTCGGCACTGTGGTGCTCGAGTCGACCGATTCGGTATCTTGTCGAGAATCCGAAAGATCGATCGTCGGCTTCCGGGGAATGCACGTCGACGTCGAGTGCGGAGAGACGGGGAAGCCCGCGGTAGCGGAGAGACGAAAGGAGTCCCGCATGAATCGGTGGATTCGAATTCGTCAAGTCGCCGTCGTGTCCGGGGTCGGGCTCCTCTTCGTCTCGATCGTGGCACGAAGAGCCGCCGCTCAGACGACGACCCGCGTGAGCGTGGACTCGGCCGGGGTGCAGGGAAACGGCTTTTGCACTGTCCCTTCGATGTCCGCAGATGGACGCTTCGTAGCGTTCCTGTCCGTTGCGTCGAACCTCGTCCCCGGCGATGCCAATGGGACGTACGACGTGTTCGTCCACGACCAGATGACGGGGGCCACCACGCGCGTCAGCGTGGACTCGGCCGATGGGGAGGCAAACTCGGGAAGCGATTTTCCTTCGATTTCGGCAGATGGCCGATTCGTCGCATTCAACTGCCAAGCTACGAACCTCGTCCCCGGCGATACCAATGGGATGGAGGACGTGTTCGTCCACGATCAGATGACGGGTGCCACCACCCGCGTCAGCGTGGACTCGGCCGGTGTCGAAGGAAACGCGCACAGCTTTCTTCCTTCGATCTCAGCGGATGGCCGATTCGTCGCATTCAACAGCCAGGCGACCAACTTAGTGCCCGGAGATGCGAACGCGACGGACGACATCTTCGTCCACGACCGGGCAACCGGCGCCACCGTGCGAGTGAGCGTTGACTCCGCCGGCGGTGAGGGAAATGGAGGAACCTACTATTCCTCGAGCGTGAACCCTTCGATCTCGGCCGATGGCCGCTTCGTCGCCTTTCAAAGTTCGGCCTCGAACCTGGTCCCCGATGACACCAACGATGTTCGCGACATCTTCGTCCACGATCGGGAAACAGGCGTCACCACACGCGTCAGCGTGGACTCGGCCGGCATGCAAGCAAACATGGAAAGCCCCACCACTTCGATCTCTGCCGACGGTCGATTCGTAGCGTTCGCGAGTTATGCGTCGAACCTGGTTCCTGGGGACACGAACGCTACGAAGGACATCTTCGTGCACGACCGGATGACCGCCGTCACCACCCGAGAATCGGTTGACTCGGGAGGTGTGCAGGCAACTTGGGACTGTGGAAAGGAGTCGATTTCGGCCGATGGGCGTTTCGTGGCGTTCCTCTCCCGATCGCCGTTGCTCGTGCCCGGGGACACGAACCTGTCGGCGGGCATCAACGACGCCTCTGACGCCTTCGTGCACGACCGGGCGACAGGCGCGACCACGCGCGTGAGCGTGAACTCGCAGGGCGGGCAGGCGAACCACGGGGGAAGTTACGCCCCTTTCATTTCGGCCGACGGCCGCTTCGTCGCGTTCTCGAGCTACGCAGAGACGCTCGTACCCGGGGACACGAATCTGACGTCGGACATTTTCGTTCACGAATTCCGGGACCAGGGCGCCTGCCGCGCTGGCAGCGTGAACGCGGGCGGAGGCCTCATCACCGACGTGCTGTTCCTGAACGGCTCTTCCGGCGATCAGAACCGCATCGTCACGGTTCCAGTTTCGGCTCCAATCCAAGTGTCTCTGAACGCCGCCCCGAACGGTCCAGGAGGGCCGGGGATGCCAGTGGCGCGCTACGCGGTGTGGGTCTGGGCGCAGTACGCTTCCAACGCTTTCGATCTCACCGCTCGAGGTGAGTTGTCGCCTGCTCGCGCGCCGTGGACGTTCACACGAGCGGCGGGGATCTCGCGCCCCGCCGCGTTCACGTTCCAGGGCGTCCTCGAGGATGCCGGTGCCGCCAACGCATCGGGGTTCAGCGTGACCAACGCCGTGATCCTCCGCATCGAGTGAAGCGAAGCGGCATCGCAATCGGTCACCGTCGACGCACATCCCGGCAGACGCCCGATCGTCGATCTTCGTCTCTGCCGAGCGCCGGCATCCTCTGATATCCTCTCGCAATCTCGTTGGTGGGCCGTCCGAGGCGCTCTTCTTGAATGCGATTGCGATCGATTGATGATCGGTTGACATCGGAGGTCCACGAATGTCGCTCGCGTTTCTGCCGCTCGCTGCTGCGCTCGTTTTGTCGCCCGGACAATTTCCGCCCTCCTCGCCGCCCGATTCGATCGCGCGGCTCGTCGACATGTTCGCGCTGCCGCGGGTCGCACAGGGCGTGACGTGCCGGCAGTTCGCGTCGACCGATCCGTCGGGCCACGGCGACGATCATGGCCATTTCCTGCGGATCGAGGGCAAGCGCGCCGTCCTCGCCGAGTGCGACGGCCCGGGCGTCATCGCGCGATTGTGGTCGGCGAACGCCGCGGGCCAGCTTCGCGTGTTCCTCGACGGCGAATCGACGCCGCGCATCGACTGTCCGTTCCCCGATCTCTTCACGGGCAAATACCCGCCGTTCGTCGAGCCGATCGCGACGCATCAGGGCGGCGGCTGGATCTCGTACTTCCCGATCCCCTTCGCGAAGTCGTGTCGCGTCGAGGTCGACGACCTCGCCGATCCGGGCGCGCTCTACTACCAAGTGCAAGTGCTCCGTTACCCGAAGGGCACGGCGATGCGCACGTTCACTCGAGAGCTGCCGGCGAACGAGAAGACGGCGCTCGATCGCGTCCTCGCGCTGTGGCGCTCGCCCGGCGCGAACCCGACGCCGCCTTCGCCGGACGACGGCCGCGTGGAACTGAGCGCCAAGATTCCTTCCGAGGGCGCGCTCGAGCTGCCGGCCATCTCGGGTCCGGGCGTCGTGGTCGAGCTTCGCGTCGAGCCGAAGCTCACGCGCCCGGAAACCATCCGACAACTCAAGCTCGTGGCCGAGTTCGACGGGGGTCCGGGTCAGAGCGTGCTCGCGCCCGTCGGCGACTTCTTCGGCGTCGGGTTCGGCGCGAAGACGTACCACGGGCTCGCGCTCGGCTGGGACGGCGGCGGATACTGCTACTTCCCCATGCCGTTCCGACGCGAGGCACGTCTGCGTCTCGTCAACCTCTCCGACTCGGAAATCGAGGCCAGGCTCGTTGCCGTCGTGCGCCAGCTCGCGGCGATTCCCGACGACGTCGGCACGTTTCACGCCGAGTTCCGCGCCGTCGACACCGTCGGCGAGGACCTCTATGAGTTCGCGTCGGCCACGGGCCCCGGCAAATGGGTCGGCGTGAACGCCACGCTGCAGGGCGTCGGCGACCTCTGGTATCTTGAGGGCAACGAGGAGTTCACGATCGACGGCGAACCGAAGCCGTCGATCGTCGGCACCGGCACCGAGGACTTCTTCAACGGCGGCTGGTATTGGGACTCGGGACCTCTGGCGCTGCCGCTCAACGGCCTCGGCGTGAAGGAAGAGTGGACGACGAACCGCACGACGCCGTACCGCATTCAGGTGCCCGACGCGGTTCCGTTCGCGAAGAGCCTCGTCGCGAGGATCGAGCACGGCTCGTCGAACCAAGTGCTCGACGCGTCCTACTCGTCGGTCGCGTTCTGGTACGGTCCGACGACTCCGGTCATGAAGATGTCGAACGCCAACTACCGCATTCCGAGGATCTAGGTGACGCGGCCGAAGGGCGCGATTCCCGCGACGTCGCTCGAGTGGCCGATCGCGGCGAATCCGCGGGGCGCGACGTGGGACGCTACGTCCTATGGCTACGCGGGCGCCCCGTTCCCGCTGTACCAAGCGTTCCCGATCAGTCACTTCGAGCGCGATCAACCGTACGCGCCACCTGAGATCATGACCCTAGATTTGTCACCCGGATCCAAGGTATCCACGTCGCTCCGAGTCGATGTCGGCGACCGATACGAGATCTCGATGCGGCTCGCCGGAACGCCGGCGGGGCGGTCCTTCGACGTCGCGATCGATGGGAAGCCGCTCGGCAAGATCGACACGCGCGCGCCGATCGTCTCGCCGCTCACGTCGCCCGTGATCGGAACGGTCGGGCTCGCGAGCGGCCGACACGTGCTCGAGATCCGTGCGCCCGAAGCGAAGGGGACGTCGTCGAACTGGTTCGGCATCGACTCGATCCTACTCCGACCGGCGTCGCCCTTCGTGCGCGATTGGCGCGTCGCGCCGCCCGTCGATGCCGGTGCCACCGTCGAAGAAGTTCCCGACGTCGAGCGATCGTTCCTCGCAAACGACTTCGACCCCGCGAAGGCCGGATGGAAGGAATTGCACGCGACCGGCGACGCCCTCGACCTCAACGCGCTCGTCTCGACGAAGGCGCCCGTGTTCGCCTACGTCGCGACGTGGGTGCGATCGCCGCGCGAGCAGATCGTCCACGCGCGGCTCGGCTCGGACGACGGCGTGCGCGTCTGGATCAACGGCGCTCTCGCGTGGTCGCACCCCGTGCACCGACCGCTCTCGCCCGATGCGGACGAATGCGACCTCGGGCTTCGAGCAGGCTGGAACCTCGTTCTCGTGAAAGTGCGAAACGACGACGGCGGCTTCGGCCTGACACTCCGACTCTGCGATCCAAACCTCGAGCTGCGCTGCGCAAGTCGCCCGGAATGAGCTTTGACAATCGCCTCGGCGCTGCAATATAAACAGGCATCGGTCGGAGACCGAAGGGGTCGTCTAGCAGCTTCCGCCACACCATGACGTGGAGCATCGTGAGATGAAGTGAGCCTTGCTCCGAATCTCGACTCGCGCGGATAGCGGAATTCGGAAGCGGGCGACCGCGTTTTCTGTCTCGAGCTGACTTCCGGTTCTGTTCCGGACAGAACCGTTTTGATTCGAAGTGGGGAATAGGACTGGGGAGGGCCAAGGGGATGGGGCTACATGCTCACTGCACGTCGTGTCTCCAGCTTTTTGCTTCTTGCATCGCTTTTTGCTTCTCATCCGACCTTCGCGCAATCTCCGATGCTGAATGGAAACCTCGCCAACCTGAGGCACAACTTCCCAGATCCAAATGGCGTGATGGACGAGCCTCTCGTCAGAGACCCCAATCATCCTGACGTTGCCCGGCCATCAGGGTTCAACATCGCCGCCATCAAGCAAGATTCGTTCAGTGAAGTCGACGGAGGAAGCCTGTTCATCGGAATTCAGCTTCCGGTCTTCCCAACGGCAGCCGATCCGGATCACCCGACCGAGAGGAAACCGTTCGACGTCGACGACGATGACGACGCCTTTCAAGTGTCGACGACGTTTCCGGCAGGCATCAGCGATCGTTGCCCGGAGCTCTACGTGATCGAGATCACCCTGAATCGTTTGGGCGGCCCGAACGTCTTCACCGCCCCGGGCACTGGCCAATCGCGCTTCTTGTTCGCGGTCGGTGACCGGCGCGGACGACCTCCCCAATCACCGGCGCCCGCGGTCCTGATCCAAGATCCGGTCGTCCTGCGCGGGCTGAACCGTCTGGTAAACGTCGGCGGGCCGTTCGAGGCGAGCGATCCGCTTCCGCGGGACTCCGACGTTTTCTTCGGTCTAGGACCTCCACTCCGGAACGGCACACCATCGGGCCAAGTGGAGTTCGAGATCACCGAACTCGGTGAACTCTACGACATCTACGGGCCGATCACCTTCAGAGCCGCGGCGGTCTCGGCTTGTCAGATGTCGGCAGTGAACCAGATCTTCGGCATCATTCCTGCGGACACGCCGTTCATCGGTCTCGTCGTGGACAAGAAAGTGGCTTGCGCTCGCGACAACGATGGCAACGGCGTTGTCGATGCCTCGGAAGCGCTCGCCACGCCCTTCAACGACTTCTCTCGCAGCGCCGTGGCGATCCCGGGAGCCTCCGTGTTCTATCGGGTCATCGTTCAAGGCGCCGGGCTCACGCCCGTCACCGACATCTCGGTGAACGATCCGTTCCTCAACCCCAGCGGCGGTGACATCACGGGCCAGTTCGACGCCGCGCGTCTCCAGTCGCTGGGTTACTCCGAGCAGGTGGCGGCTGGGTTCTTGAAAAGCATCGACTCGGATTTCGTGAACACCGTCACCGCAACGGGCCTGGTACGGCCAAGCCCTCTCGATCCGCCGCAGGCGTTGACGGCGTCGTCTCAGGCGACGGTGGACGTTCGGAATCCGGGAGTGCGCTCGTCCGTGCTGATCGACGACGACTCGACCTTCGACGATCCTTCCGACTCGACACCGCCCACGCGGGGATTCGATCTCTTCGGGCGGACCTTTCCCGTCAGCCTGACGGTCTTCCTCGTCGTCACGAATTCCGGTCAAGTCGATCTCGCCGATCTATCGGTCCGATCGCCGGCGCTCGAGTCGCGCGGCTTCGTCCCACCACCGCCCTTTCCGCTGGCAGCGGGCACCGAACGGCAAATCCCGTTCACCCTGACGATCGCGAACGCCACCGATTGCACGAGCCTCGATGGAGCGGATGGTGCGCGCGACGGCGTCGTGGAGGTGACGGCCACCACTGCGGGCCACGTTCGAAACGACGGAACGATCTGTGTCGTGGGTGACGGGGACGGCGATGGCGTCGTCCACGCCAACGAGCATCCCGCGTCGTTCAACGTCGCCTCCGCGTCCCGCGCGACGATTCTCTGCGCGACAACCCGGATTCCGGTGCTCACCGCGACCGGCTCGCTTCTGTTCGCGCTCGTGCTCGCGATCGCTCTCGTTCGCCGGAATCGCATCGCGTAGCGCACGCGCCATCTTTCGCGGGCCACGCTCGAACGACTACCATGGCGCGCCGTCCCGAGAGGCGCACACTCGCTCGGGACAATTTGGGGTGAGGGACCGGGGTCATGTCCGATGGCGTAGCCCTATTGTCGTCGCGAAGGCGAAAACGGCGATCCTCGACGGGCTTCTCCGCAAAACGAACGGCTCGAATCTGCGCCGGACTGGCCGTTACGGCGTTTCCGCTCGGTTGCGGCTCCGGAACGGTTTCGGTGTTCGCAGCACTCCAGGCGGCCGGTGCCGGCGGTGGCGGGCAAGCCGCCCCCGTCGTGAGTTTCGTGGACGTGATGGGGGATACGCGGACTTCTCCGGCTCACCTCGTCTTCGATCTGACCAATCAACGCTCGATTCCCGTGGATGTCCGCATCCTCTATTACCCATCGGGTCCGCCTACGTGCGATCCAACCGTGCCCTTCGATCCCGGGTCGGCAGTCGACGTGCGGCTAACCGGCGACACGAACCTGCATTTCCAGGGTGGCGGCCACTTCACGCGCGACTGGGATTTCGCGGGCCAAATCGGCACCGCCTACCACGCCGCAGTTCGAGTCGAGATCCGTGCGAGCGGCGCGCTTCAGGATTCCTGCAAGGTGATCTCCGTGGGAAACGATGCACCCACGGCCGCCGGTGCACGGGTGGTGAACATCGACTCGATGACGGGAGAAGTGGTCGGCATCGTTCACGCTCAATTGACGGTCGCGGACTCTTCGTCGGATCTCGTGGACATCGACGTCGAATTTCGCCGGCTCGACGAGCCCGGAACCCCCTGGCACGCGGCATCTCCGGAAGGCGCTGCGCTGCGCGGAATCTCTACGGCGACGATCGATCCCAATCATCCCGTGGACTTCTTCTGGAGCGTGCACAGCGACCTGGGAGCCAGCGAACACGAAGTGCAGCTTCAGTTCACGCCGTACGACCTTCTGTCGCCGGGACATCGTCTGTTGCAAGGCGCGGCTGCCTGCACGCCCTGCTTTCGCGTCGACAACAATCAGGCCCCGACGCTTCTGGTCGAAGGAGACGCCTTCGTCGACGACGCGGACGCGCGACGAGGCGTTCCGATTCCATTCACCGTCATCGACCCTGAGAACGACCCGGTCACCGTGGTCTTCCAGTGGACGCGAGCTGGAGAACCCTTTCCCGTATTGCCTCCAGATCCACTCACGTTGAGCCGCGTGCTCGCAAACCCCGTCGATCGGCGCCGCTATCGCATCGCCACGGAGGCCCCGACGTCGGTTTGCGGCCTCGCCGTGCCCGTCGACGAAACCAAGCTGATGCTCCCCGAGATCGCTTCTACGGAAGCCGGCATTAGGGGCCCCGGCGGGCCAGGCCCAAATCTAATGGGACGACGAATCGAGCTGCTTCGCTCCAGTTCGGTCCCGACGCCCGCGTCTTCGAGCTGGGCGAAACAGGAGGCCGGCACTCATTCGCTCGACCATCCCGTCGCAGCGATCCCCGTCGGCGTCGGAGTCCGTGCGCTCGTCCTCGATCGCAGCGAGTCGAACGCGTGGCGGTTGAGAATCATCGATTTGGCGACGGGACACGCTCGCGATCTCGTCCCCTGCTCGAGTTCCGGCGCGGCTCAGGCGATGACCGTCGAGAAAGGCGGGCGCGCGGTGCTCGTCGCGGAATCCACGATCGACGGCGGATGGCGCGTCGAGCGGGTCGTCGCGCGCAACGGCGCGGTCTCGGTAACACCCATCGTCGAGTCGAACGCCGACGTTGAACGGGGAGACGTCCGTGGAATCGCGAGTCTTTCGCCTCGCGCCGCGGTCGTCACTGTGGGTAGCTCGCTGGTCCGATTCGACTACGATTCCGGCACGGCAACGCCGAAATCCGTCATCGCTCCGAACTCGAACACTGGAGCCACGGGGCTCCACACTCCGTGGGGCGTGGTCACGGATTCACAGCATTCAAATCGCGTCTTCGTCGCCGAGCACGACGGGCCGGCGCTTGGATCGAGGGGAAGAATCGTCGCGGTCGACCTCGAAACGCATTCCGTCGATCCCGTCGGGCCGCTGCCCCCGGGCGTGCCCAACGCGGCGATGCTGCTGCCGCATCCCGAAGCAATGACGCTGGAACCGCCGGGCGATCGCCTGCTCGTGGTCACGGACGAGAACACCGATGATGGGACGCTCGAGATTCGCACTCTCGACCTCGGGCGCGCACGCCAGGCGACCGGCGACGTGATCGTCCGCGGGATCCAGGGCAGCATTGGTGCGCTCGGCTCGGGACCGGATGGACTGCGGATCGTCGCCCTCACCGACTCGAACGACCTCGCGATCGGTGGCGGCGTCGAGCAGAGTCGGATCGTGGGCCGATACGACCCGTCGACTCGAACCGCGACCGTTCAGACTCCGTTCGAGCCGATCCGAACGTCGCCAACGCGATGGCGAATCTCCGACGGTGCGGAACGGATCCTCGCGCATGCTGGACCCGCCGGGACCCGCGACACATTCGTCTGGAACTCGAGTGACGCAGCGGGGGGAGGCCCCGTGCTCTTGCGCGGGATCGCATTCGAAAGCGACATTGGGATCGGTTCGGGAACTGGCGTCCCGCGACCCGTGCACGCCGCCGTCGATGTCGCTCCCGGCGTCGTGCGGCGTGTCGATGACAACTCCGTGTTGAACTCCATTGCCGTCGCCGATCTCGATGGCGACGGGGATCTCGATCTCGTGGTCGGTGACGATTCTCAGGGAGATCTTCGGTTCAGCAAGCTCTCCGTGTACCTCCAATCGAAGCCCGGCTGCTTTTCGATTTCGCCGCAGGGCCCGTTCGGCGGACCGATTCTGACCGACGTTCCTCGCACCGTCGCCGCAGCCGACTTGGATGGCGACGGTTTCGTCGACATCGTGTCGGCGAATTTCCGCGGAAGGAACATCACCGTCTTTCATCAAGATCCAAATGCGCCGGGAACATTCGGCCTCGTTCAGGAGATTCGTGGACCGGTCGGTCACACGATCCGCCAACCGCGTTCGCTTGCCATTGCGGACTTCGATGGCGATGGGCGTCTCGATCTAGCCGTAGGCGATGTGTCGGAAGTCTCGCTGTTCGTGCAAGACGCGCCTGGGCATTTCGACGACCAAACACCACCCACACCGCTTGTGCCCAGCGACGGCCTCCCGTTCTCTCTGACCGTCGTCGTCGCCTCGGATGTGAACTCGGATGGTCGGCCGGACATCGTTGCCGCGAGCGACACTTCGAGGTTCGATTCGATCGTCGTGTTCGAGAACATGGGAAATCGTGAGTTCACGGACACGCGCCGGCTGACGGCCGAAATCGACAACCCGACGGCACTCGCCGCTGCCGACTTGAACGGCGACGGCCGCCAGGACATCGTCTGCACAAGCGCAGATGCGAACACGATCGCCTTGTTCTTCCAGGCTCAGGACGGGACGTTCGGGGTTCCGAGCGTTCGTCCCGTCGGTGCGTTCCCTCGGTCGGTGACCGTCGCGGATCTCGACGGAGACGGAGACTTGGACGTTGCCGCGGCTTGCCTCACCGGCATGAGTCTCGCGATCCTCTACCAAGAGAGCCCCGGTGTGTTTTCGGCTCAACCGCTTCTCGTCACGGGAATGACACAACCAATGACGCAACCCCGGAACGTTGCTGCGGCGGATCTCGACGGAGACGGCTTCGTCGATCTCGTCGCAACGGACCCGGATCGCGGCGGGCTCTCGCTGTACTTGCAGCGTCGACCCGGGGCCTTCGATGCCCCCCCTAAAATACTCGGCGACGACGCGATCACGGACTCGCCTAACGCACTTGCGACGGGCGATCTCGACGGAGATGGAGACACCGATCTCGTTGCGTCGAGCTCGGTCCAGGGAGGCGGGCTCGCGATCTTCACTCAGGTGACCCCGGGAAAGTTCGACACTCGGTCGGTCGTGCTTCACGGAGCGGCAGGAGATCTTCTATCCGGCGTGGCAATGGCCGACGTCGATGGCGACGGCGACCTCGACCTCGTTGGAACCGGTGGCGAACGTTCGAGCCACCTCTTGCTGTGGACTCAAGAGAGCGGCGCGTTTCAGAGGGTTCCGATCATGGTGCCGGCCGGTGCCTCCGGGGATGCTCCGGGTCCTAAGGGTGTCGCCATCGGTGACGTGGATGGCGATGGCCGCCTCGATCTCGTCTCCGCGAACTTCGACGGAAACTCCGTCACGGTGCTCTACGGCGACGCGAGCCGTACTTTCACGCGAACGGCGATCGTCGAGGACGCGAAGTTGGAGAGTCCTGTTTCCGTCGCGCTTGCCGACCTAGACGGCGATGGACGCGCAGACGTGATGTCGGCGGACTCGCAGAGCGGAAACGTCGGGATCTTCTACTTCGACTCGGCCGGCACGGAACGGCAACGCGTTTTCCTTCCCTTGCCGAACGGCGCAGGTCCTCTGTCGGTCGCGACGGGCGATCTCGACGGAGACGGCCGCCTCGACATCGCTTGCGCCGCCGGGAGCGCGAACGAGCTGGTCGTGTTCTATCAGCGCGCGATGGGCGGCTTCGATCCAGCCGACCCTCCCACGATCGTGAGCTCCGCCGGCGAGCCCGGGAATCCGCAGTCCGTCGCCATCGCGGACATGAACGGTGATGGGCGCGTCGACCTCGTCTCCGCCAACTACAACACACACGACGCGACGATCTATCTGCAGAGTTCTCCCGGGCGCTTCTCGCAAGCACCGCGACGGGTCTGGGACTCGGACTTGGATGGGCCGCAGGCGTTGGCGGTCGTCGACGTGGACGGCGACGGCGACCCGGACGTCGTCACCGCGAACTTCGGCACGAACCGCGTGAAGGTCTTCTATTCGTCCCATTGATCGGTGCGGAGCGAGATTGCCCGTGTTGCCGAGGTCGTAACGCGATGAGCCTCTACGCGAACCACGTCTTTCCGCGGCTCATGGAGTGGACGATGCGCGCGTGGGCTCCGCTTCGCGCCGAGTGGCTTGCGAGCGCGCGCGGAGACGTGCTCGAGGTCGGCTTCGGCACCGGGCTCAACCTGGAGCATTACCCGGCCGCAGTGACGTCGCTCACCGCCGTCGATCCGAGCGCGCCTCTGCCGCGGCGCGTCGAGCGTCGACTCGCGCTCGCACGATTTCCGGTTCGCCGCGTTCGCGCGAGCGCGGAGACGCTGCCGTTCGACGACGCGTCGTTCGACACCGTGGTGACGACGTGGACGCTGTGCTCGATTCCGAGTCCCGTCACCGCGCTCCGCGAGATGCGGCGCGTGTTGCGATCGAGCGGCCGCTACCTCTTCGTCGAGCATGGACGGAGCGACGATCCGCGCATCGCGCGGTGGCAGCGCTTCTGGAACCCCGTGCAGTTTCGCATCGGCTGCGGCTGCCACCTCGATCGACCGATCGACGCGCTCGTGCGTGACGCCGGCTTCGAGATCACGCGCCTCGATCGCTTCGCACAGCCGGGCGTCCCGCGGCTCGTCGGGAAGTTCTATCGCGGTGACGCCGTGCCGGGCGCGCGATAAGATTCGCGACTCATGAACGCGTCAGAGCTGGCCGGACACCTTCGCTTCAGCACGTGGGCCTCGCACCGCACGCTCGATTCCGTGAAGCCGCTCACGGCCGACGAGTACGCGCGAGACCTGCGAACGTCGTTCGGCAGCGTCCGCGGCACGTCGCTGCACACTTTCGGCGCGGACCGCATCTGGTTCGCGCGACTCGTCGGCGAATCACCGGGCACGTTCCCGACGGACGCCACGCATCCGACTTTCGACGCGATCGATCGCGACTGGCGCGATCTCCTCGCGCGGTTCGAAGCGTGGGGCGCCGCGCTCCACGACGCCGACGTCGCGCGCGTCATTGCGTATCGCAATACCGAAGGCAAGCCGTTCGAGACGCCGCTGTGGCAGATCGTGCTCCACGTCGTGAACCACGCGTCCTATCACCGAGGCCAGATCGCAACGCTTCTGCGCCAGCTCGGTCGCACGCCCACCAACACCGACCTCATCACCTACTACCGCTCGCTCGCGAAGTAACTCGCGGCCGAACGCCCGCCGCGTTCCGGGTGCAAAACGAGCCTGAGCAAGCCGGATCAGCGATGCGAGATCACGACACGCTGTGGCGTCTGCGGGAGATCGAACATCTCGGACCGCTCGAAGCCCGCCGTGCGGAAGAATCGCTCGATCTCCGCGAACGTGTAAGCGTCCCCCGCCGGAGTTGCCGCGAGCATCGACAGCGCGAAGCCCGCGGACTCGACGGGCGTCACGCGATCTTCGTTCGGGACGAACTCGAGCGTGACCGCGCGCCCGCCCTTGCGCAGCGCCCCGTGCACCTTGCGCGCGAGCTTCTCGCAGGTCGGCGCGTCGAAGTGGTGGAGAAAGTTCGTGAGCAGCACGACGTCGTAGTCCTTGCCGTAGTCCACGTCGAACGCGCTGCCGGGCAGCGTCCGGAAGCGATCGCCGACGCCGGCGCGCGACGCGAACTCCTTCGCGACCTCGAGCACGTGCGGCCAATCGAGGGCGACGACCTCGGCCCGCGGATTCCGCTGGGCGATCGAGATGCCGTAGAGGCCGTGTCCGGCCGCGATGTCGAGGACGCGCAACGCGGGACCCTCCGGCGGGGTCAGGCGCTCCGCAAGGTTGCGCGCACCGATCGCCGCAAGCCCCGACATGCTTCGCGCGAACTGCGCCCACACCGGATGCTCCGGCGCCGTCGCGCCGCCGTTCGACATCGCCGTGCCGCCCTTCCGCACGGCGGCGGTGAGGTCGCCGTACGCCGAGATGAGCGTGGGCGACTGGATGAACTCGACGGATGCGCCGACGTACGCGGGCGATCGGCGATCGAGGAAAGCCGCCGCGTCGGGCGCAAGGCCGTAACGGCCCGACTCCTTCGTGAGGAATCCGGCCACGACGAGATAGTCCGACAGGATGCGAGCGCCGCGCTCCGCGACGCCGATGCGCGTGGCGATCTCGCGTTGAGTCGTGGCGCCCCCGGCGATCGCCGTGAAGAGATCCAAGTCGATCGCCGCGCGAATCGCGGCCGCCTGCTGATAGGCCTGGATCGCGCCGAAGATCCGATTCGGGGACAGCGTGGGCGTCGCTTGAGGAGCTTTCATCGAATGGCCTTTCCGAGGAATGCGCACGCCGCATGAATCCGCAGCGCGCTCGACCGCATCGCCTACCCGTGATGCCGCCGGTTCCCTTCGACCGGCGAACGCCACCGCGGGGAGGTGAGTCCACGGTCATAACACCTGCATGGAGATCGTGTGAACTCCCAGTACTCGGCTAGCCGGGCGTCGTCGGAACGGTTGACAAAGCGCAAACCGCAGGATCGATACCACTCGTGAACGCCGTCCGCGATCGGGCTCGCCGCGGCCGTCACGTCCGCGCGACGACGGCCGCCTTCTTTGCGGAGACGTCGAGGCTCGTGATGAAGTCGCTCGCCTTGGATCCGGGCGGCAATGATTCGAGGATCTTTCGGTAGAGCGGGTCCTCCCAGTGCGTCATCGCTTCGACGTACTCGGGCTTTGGCGTGAGGACGACGTCGACGAGTCCCGCCGCGCGGACCATGCGGCGCGTCTCTTCGACGAGAACGGCTCCCGCCACGCAGCCGATGAGCGCCTCCACCATCGTCCGCACCTCGGCCGGGATCGGGCGAACGAGCGCGAGGTCCGAGATCGCGACGCGCCCGCCCGGCCGCAGCACGCGAGCGATCTCGCGCCAGACTTGGCTCTTGTCGGGCGACAGGTTCAGCACGCAGTTCGAGAGAACGACGTCCACGCTCGCGTCCGCGACGGGCAAGTGCTCGATCTCGCCGAGGCGAAACTCGACGTTGTCGAGGCCGGTCTGCGATCGATACGCCTGGGTGTTTCGCCGAGCCTTGCCGATCATCTCCGCGGTCATGTCGACGCCGATGACGCGGCCGGCGGCGCCGACCTTCGGGCCGGCGACGAACGCGTCGAAACCGCCGCCGCTCCCGAGATCGAGCACGATCTCGCCCGCCTTCAGCGACGCGATCGCCGTGGGGTTGCCGCACGAGAGGCCGAGGTTGGCTTCGCTCGGAGTCGCGGCCAGGTCCGCGGCGGAGTAGCCGATGCTCTTCACCAGCGCCTGCGCATCGCCGCCTCCGCAGCACCCGCCGCTGCTGCACGAGTTGCTCTCGGCGATCTTCGCGTAGCCCTCGCGGACGGTCTCGCGAATCGCGTCTTCTTTCGCGGACTTCGATGACATGGTTCTCTCCTCTCGATTTCGCTCAGGGGTTCGCGCGGCGTCGCGTAGCGCTCGGCTCGCCGAGCGACTGCGGGAGCGATTCGACGAACGCGCGGATTTGGTCTCGGACACGGCGATAGTGCGACAGCGCTTTTTCTTCGCTTGCGGCGGTTCGCGCAAGCGTGGGCGGATCCTCGAAGCCTTGGTGCACGATCTTCGCGCCGCCCGGGAACACGGGACACGCCTCTCGCGCCGAGTCGCAGACGGTGACGACGACGTCGAAGGGCACGTCGAGGAGCGACTGTACGGACTTCGAACGCTGGCCCGAGATGTCGACGCCCGCTTCCTTCATCACGCGCACCGCGCGGGGATCGATGCCGTGCGGATGCGTTCCCGCGGAGAAGGCCTCGATCGACGCGCTCTTCGAGTGCCGCGCCCATCCCTCGGCCATCTGGCTCCGGCACGAGTTGCCGGTGCACAAGAAGAGGATCTTCATCTTGCGCGGAGCGCGCTTCGCCGAGTCGTCGCTCGGCGTTGTCGGCAGCATAGGGCCTCCGGTTCGATTCGAGTGATCGCCTTCAGGCGCTTGGCGTCGTCGTCGGCTTGCTTCTCCCTCGAGATCGCGTCGCTCACCCATCGCAGCGCGTCGTGCACGACTTTCGGTGCGTCGGGATCGGCGAGCCGATAGTGCATCCAGCGCGCGTCCTTCCGGCTCTCGATCAGGCGCGCATGCTTCAGGATCGCGAGGTGCTTGGAGGTAGTGGATGCGGCGAGCCCGAGGAGCTCGATGATCTGGCAGACGCACAGTTCGCCGCCTTGCAGGCAGCCGAGGATGCGCACGCGGTTCAGGTCGGAAAGCGCCTTCGTCACGGCCATCAGCTCGCGCATGTCGGATTCCTCATTTCGTTGAATGGCGAAATATACGAGATGGCGACGTTCGTGTCCAGACCGGCGATTCCTTTTAGTGTGCGACGCTCGAGAACGAAACGACGCCGTGCGCGCTTGACGCCGCGCCATGCGGCGGGAGATCGTCGTCGCGAATCGATCGGCGGCGAATCGAAAGCGAGGGCGATGCAGATCCGCGAATACGGAACGACGGGGCCGCGAATCGTGCTCCTCCACGGCGGGCCCGGCGCCGCCGGCTACCTCGCGCCCGTTGCGCGCGAGCTGGCCGATGCGTTTCGTGTGAGCGAGCCCTTTCAACGGCGAAGCGGCGGCGAGCCGCTCACCGTGGCGCGGCACGTTGCGGACTTGCAAGAGACGATCGAGCGCTTCGGCGACGAGCGGCCCGCGCTCGTCGGCCACTCGTGGGGTGCGATGCTGGCCCTCGCGTACGCCGCTGCGCATCCCGGCCGCGCGAGGTCGCTCGTCCTGGTCGGCTGCGGCACGTTCGATGCCGTCGCGCGAGCGCGCTACGGCGAGATTCGCGAGGCGCGCCTGACCGACGACGTCCGGCGTCGCATCGACGCCTTGCCGCGCGAGGTTCCCGATCCCGATCAACGACTGCGAGCGAGGGGCAAGCTGATGATGCAGTTGGACTCGGTCGACCCCGTCATCGGAAAAGGCGAACGCGTCGAGTGCGACGCGCGCGCCCACGACGAATCGTGGACCGACATGGTGCGCCTCCAAGACGCGGGCGTGTACCCCGCGGCGTTCGCGACGATCGACGCGCCCGTCCTCATGCTCCACGGCGCCGACGATCCGCATCCAGGCCCGATGATCCGGGCGAGCCTCGCGCCACACATCCGCCGCCTCGAGTACATCGAGTGGCCCCGCTGCGGTCACTACCCGTGGCTCGAGCGCCACGCGCGCTCCGCATTCTTCGCCGCCCTCAGAGAAGCGATCACGCGGCAGTAGTGCGACCGCCGTTCGTCGAGCGGGAGGACCGCGCTAGCCCACTCGTTCGCAGCGCGAGTTGGTCCCTCGCCGAACTGCAGTCCACACGGGGAGCGGTTCGTTCCCATGGCCACGGCGGGCCGGATGACACGAATGATCCGGTTCGGCGAGAGGTCACTCGCGCGAGCGATGAGGGGAATCAGCTGCACCACGATCGCGAGACAAACGACCAAGGACTCGGCAGCCCGTGGCTCGGTCCGACGGCACTCCGATCGAAAGCGATCGTTCGCATGGAACGGCTCGGCGGGCTGCTGAACGGCTACAGCCCAAGGGCTGCATGATCTCGCGCGACCGTGCGCGTGGAGACTTCGGTCGAGTTCCGGAACGGTACGGGTCCGGGGAATTTCCCATGGTTACGCGGATTGTTGGGCGCGGCGCGACAGCGGATTTTCTTCGGCCGGCGACAAATCCGGACCCGCGCTCCGATCCCGCAGGCGAGGAAATCCGGGACTGCCAAGTTCTCATCGCTGCTGACCATCACTCGATCACGCCGCACGGCACGTGGCTTGCGAAACGCGATTCCTCTTGGGTGGTGAGCATTTGCGGAGAATCTCAGGGCGGTCATCCATGAAGTGAATTTTGGTCTTCGCACACGCGACGATTTCGTGCTGACGATGTCTCCCCGGCGCTCGTGTCGGGGACTGTGGTGGTGTGTCTCGATGCAAGTCAATCCATGACGTCGGTCAAGGAGCTGAGCATGAACCGGAAGCTTGGGGTCATCCGAGCGTTGCACGTCCCGGCGATTTTCGTCACGGCGGCTATCGCGGTGTCCGCGATGGTCGGAGGCTGCGCCAAGAATGGCAACGACGGTGCGCAGGGCTTGCCGGGTTCCACGTCGCCCTCAGATAGCAACCTCCAGCCGAGCCAGGATTTGCCCGGCGTCGTCATCACCGTCCTGGGTGTCTCCGGCGCGAGCCGCGCCGGCGGTCAGTTCCAAGTGGGCGACGTCATGGCGGTCAACTTCACCGTGAAGCGGAACGACGGGACGGACCTGCCTCTCTCGGAGTTGACCTTCGGAGAGACCCACTTCTCGGGACCCACGTTCAATTACCAGCGGGTGCTGACGCGGGCGACCGACCTGATCAGGAAATCCGTGAACAATGCGGACGGATCGTACACTTACTCATTCCTCCCCATTCCCGCGACATATGCGAACCCACCTAACTATCAGGGGAGGTTTACGACTGATGTGTTGGCCGGTGAGCCGCTGTTGTCAGGCACGTATACGATCGCGCTCATCGCCTACAAGAACTACACGGTGGGGAATGAGGTCGTGAAAGACGTTAGCAACGTTTCGCAGGATGTCCTGTTCGGCACGGCGACGACGCTCCAGCCCCGAGAAGTCGTGACACAGCAGAGCTGCGACCAATGCCACGTAGACATCGCATGGCACAACCGGGGCCTCCCGGGCGGCGGTCGCCGAACGAGCGTGAAGCTATGCATGACTTGCCATACCGCGGGGGCGGGAGACTTCAACGATCCAAGCGTCGCGGGCGGCTCGCCCGACGTGACGGTCGATTTCAAGGTGCTCATCCACAAAATCCACAACGGTGCGCACCTTCCTTCGGTGCTCGGCGTGGGCGTCGATGCGAGCGGGAACCGCGTGTACGACGTCACCCCGAAGCCCAACATCTCCGTCAGCGACGAACTTGAAATTCACGACTTCTCCGACGTCAATTTCCCAGTCATGCCAAGCGCGTACGTGAGCTACCTCTATGACACGGCCGGGACCACCTACCTCGGAGCTGCCGGCAATGGTCCGATGCCCAAGAACGTCGGATTCTCCGCGTTGACCGCGTCTCACAAGTTGCAGGATGACAAGATCCGCACGGGTGTCGTGGCCTGTGGCAAGTGTCACGGCACGCCGTCCCCGAGCACGCTCGGATTCGCTCCGGACGCCGCGACGAGGGTGATCCACTACCCAGCTCCGGCGCAAGGCAACTTGGCCTACATTCAGCCCAGCCGCAGCGCGTGCGGCTCGTGTCATGACGACGTTGACTGGACAAAGCCCTATGTAAAGAACGGCGCGACCATGCCGATCCAGGTGAATGACTCCCAATGCGTTCTCTGCCACGTCGGCACCGGTAACCAACTCGACTCTGTAGTCGCTCACACACATCCCTATTCGAGCCCCGTCTTGAACACGGGCGTCAACGTGACGATTACCTCGGTCTCCGGGGGGACCGGCCCGGGTGGCAATTTCCAGCCCGGCGATCCCATCGTAACCACGTTCGGCGTGACGAACGACGCCGCGGTCGACCTCAACCTGAACGGACTGACCCGGTTCCAGATGATCGTGACCGGCCCCACGAGCAATACGCAGTGGGTCCTCTCCAATATCAACGCGCTCGACTTCGCTTTTCGAAAGTCCACACCGTTCACCGGGGATGGGACGATCAGCCCCCCCGCGGTTGGGGTAGGCACGCCGCCACAGACGGTCGCGGTCGTCTTCACAAGCGGGACGACGTTCGACATGATCGGGTCGGTCGACCCGCCGCTCACCGGCCAGACCATCGGCGCGGGTTCTGGGAGCACAGCCAGCGTCAACTACGGCGGTGTCGGTTTCACGATCACTCAGGGAGCGACCCAATTCGCGAGCGGCGATCGGTGGTACCTAGAGGTCATACCAACGGCGGCGAGCTACAGCATGTCCGTCCCAACGGACATCACCTTCGAACGGATCGGGGCGGCAACCGGCGGCGCGGATGTTTTCACAGTCGCAAACAAGCCACTCTACTGGGGGCGCCAGGTCGTCTTCGAGCGAACCGCGGTCAGCGCCGGGACAACGATCGGCTCGACGGTGACACGGGTCTTTGAACGATTCGTGGAGGTGAATGCGGCCAGCCTCGTGACGAGCGGCATCGCCGGCGCCAACATCGGCGTAGGCGACAAGATCGTTCTCGACGCCGGGCTGCCGACCGAGGAATACCTCGAACTTGGGCGTATCGAGACGACGGACGACACGACGGGCGCCGACCTCGGCACATCAGACCGTGTCTGGTTCAAAACGCCGATGCGGTACACCCATGAGGCGGGTGCCGCGCTTCAAGAGGTCACTCTGACCAGCGTGCGAGAAGGCACCGGCTACGACGTTACCAATGCCGCGCTGGGCGAGATCACACTGGTTGCTGGTCAGCTCGCCGCATCGAACCCGGTCGTCGTCAGCTATCGGTCCGTTGGCCGGTTCGGTTCGTACCGAGCCCCGGGAGACACCCTCCAAGCGGTCTATCCGGCGGCTCCGGCAGACTCCGATGACATCGGCATCACCTTGGGGGACTGGAAGGGGTTGTCGTTCGTCAGCGGCACCTACACGGTCGGGATCTGGGCCAACAGAGACTTCACCGTCACGCCGCTCGGGACCCTGACCACCACGGAAGTGTGGAACAACTTCACGAGCCCAAATACTACATACCGCATGATCTCACCCCCGGCGACATCGCTATTCCTTTTCGGAAGCGCGACTCAGGAGGCACCTCGAGCGCTCATTACCAGCGGAGAGAACTGCAATGCCTGCCACGGGGATCTCCAATTCCACGGCTACGGCCGACGCGGACTAGAGACCTGCCTGCTCTGCCATTCGATCCCTGGGGCCGAGGACGGACCGCGGTATACATTCAACTCATACAGCCCATCGTTCATCCCGCCGACGCCGGGCGTGACCATGGACTTCCGAACGCTCCTGCACAAGACCCACATGGGCAAGGATTTGACGAAAGCCTCGGGCTATGAGGCGATCGGGGTCTTCCTCGGGACGCCGTATCCGTTCACCGTCGACAAAATGGCCTCTCCCGTCATGCGAGAAGGGGTAAAGAACTGCGAGAAGTGCCACGGCCTGGCGGACGGAGGACTCGCGGTGCAGGCCTACGACGTGCCTGCTGAACGCAGCCATCCGACGCAGCAGACCGAGCCGCTTCGCCGCTGGCGGTCCGTGTGCTCGTCGTGTCATGACTCCGACGATGTCGACGCTCACGCAGCGCTGATGACTTACAACGGCCAGGAATCGTGCGGCACTTGCCATGCACAGGCCGGCGCGACGGAGTTCACTGGCGTTAGGCACAAGAACCACTAACCAGACGTGCGCTTGGTGAACGAGGCCGAACAGTGGATGGGAATCGTCGCGGCCTTCTCGCGCTGATTTCGAGATCATCGATCGGCTGTCGTCCAGTGTTGTCGGCAAGCACGATCCCCATCGGTCGAGATCGATGCACTGGCCGGCAATGGCGCGCTGATTTGGCGGCTTTGGCGGCGGAAGAGGATCGGCGACGTGTGAATGTTGAAAGATCCATAGAACCTCCGAGTTATGGCCCTATGGATCTTTGCCTCGAGTTTTCAGCAGAACGGGCGCCGGGACTATGTTGGCGGCGATGAGTCTTAGCGATTGCCGCCGTTGCTCGACGTCGGCACCACGCCCGTCGGCGGCACCGGCGCCTTGAGGTAGCGGTCGAACCAGTCGAGGGCGCGCGTGAGCACGTCGATTTGGTGAGCGCGCTCGCCGATGCCGTGCGGCTCGCGCGGGTACGTGACCATCTCCACGGGCTTGTTCAGGACTTTGAGCGCCGCGTAGAACTCCTGGCCTTGCGACGTCGGCACTCGCGGGTCGGCTTGGCCGTGCAGGATCAAGAGCGGCGTCTGCACGTCCTTCACGTGCGCGAGGCCCGATCGCTCGAAGTGCTTCGAGAAATCGTCGTACGCCCACGATGCCCAGTGGAAGACGGAGTTCTCGTACGTGATGTCGCTCGTGCCGACCATCGACACCCAATTCGAGATGCCGGCGCCCATCACGCCCGCCTTGAACCGCGGCGTTTGCGTCACACCCCAGCACGTCATGTAGCCGCCGTAGCTCCAGCCGCCGATGCCGAGGCGATCGGGGTCGGCGATGCCGCGCTTCACCATCTCGTCGACGCCCGCGAGGATGTCCTGCCACTCGGCGCCGCCGAGATCCTTCTGGTCCGCGCTCGCGAACGCGACGCCGCGACCGATCGATCCGCGATAGTTCGGACGCAGGACCGCGAAGCCCCGCTGCGCGAGCGGCTGCGCCCACGCGCCCCACGAGCATGCGAGGCCGAGCGTCTCGGCGGACTCGGGCCCGCCGTGCACGGTGACGACCATCGGATAGCGATGCCCCTCTTCGTAGCCGACCGGCTTCACGAGCACGCCTTCTATCTCGAGCCCGTTCGCGCCGAACCACGACACGACTTCCTCGCCGCCGAACACGCTCGACTCGAGTGAGGGATTGAGCGTCGTGAGCCGCCGCATCACGCCGCTTCGGGTCTCGCCGATGAACGCTTCAGGCGGATGGTTCGGCCCGCTGCGTAGCACGGTGAAAGTGGAGCTGTCACGCGAGAACGCCAGCGGCCCGTTCGGCGCCAGCGCGCCGATGCCGCGCGCGATCGACTTGCGATCGCCGCTCTTCGGGTCGACCCAGTAGATCGCCGAGTACTCGCTCTCGATCGAGGTGAAGTAGAGGTCGCCCTTCGGCGACCACTGCACGTTCGTGCACGTTCCTTCGTAGCCGTCGGTGAGGCAGCGCGCGGGGCCGCCGGCCGTCGAGACCACGAACAGGCTCCCCGCGTACGGCTCGGCGCCGCCCGCTCCGGACGCGAGGAAAGCGACGAGGGATCCGTCGGGAGACATCTTCACCGCACCCAACTTGCCGCGCGGATCCACGAGTGCCGTCGCCTTGCCACTGGCGACGTCGAGCAAGTACAGCTTCGCGAAGCAATATTGATCGTCGACCTTCGGCGTTGCGGTTCCCACGAACGCGAAGCAATCGCCCATCGGCGACCCGTCGAAGTTCCACACCGTGAGGTCGGCCGGGCTGACGACCTTCGCCTCGCCTCCAGCGACGTCGATGATCGAGAGGCGACGTTGCTTGAAGTCGTGATCGATCCACGCTTCGTCGTCGCCGGCCTTGTGGCGCTTCTCCTCGTCGTCGGTCACGGGATCGGGCGCGACGAACGCGATGCGCGAGCCGTTGCGCGAGAACGCAAACGCCGCGATCGACGTCTTCGACGCGGTGACCGCGCGCGCTTCGCCGCCGTCGAGAGGGATCACGAGAACTTGCGTCTTGTCGTTGGAACCGCGCGTCGAGAGAAAGCCGATGAGCTTGCCGTCGGGCGAGAAGCGCGGTTGCGAGTCGCCCTTTTCTCCGTTCGTGAATCGCTTGGCCGCACCGCCCCCCACTGTTGGGACGAGCCAGATCTCGCTCCACGCGGGGCCCGGCGGCTCGGTCGCGCCGCGCCAGCGCGTCGTCGCGAAGGCGACCGTCGCGCCGTCGGGCGAGAGGTCGGCATCGGTGACGCGACGGATGTCCACGACTTCTTCGGGCGAGAGCGCGACCGGCGGAGCCGTCACGACGTTCATCGCGGCGACGCCCCAGATGCCGATGATGCCGAGCGTGAAGAAGACAATCCAAAGCGGCATGCGCAGCGGAATCATGGGCTGGCTCCTCGAAATCGCGGCCTCATAACCCAGCTTCATTCTGCCTTGCCGGCCGCGGCGCGTCGATGGACGTTTCCTGCGCATGGTGTTCGCCCCATGGGAATCGGTACGATTCGCGGACCGTGAACTCATCGGCCAAGAAGCGTCTCGTCATTTGGGGATTCGCGGCTCTTGCCGTCGTTTTCGGTGCACTCGTCCTGATTCGCATGGGGCGACGGCTCGCGGCAGCGGGCACGCTGCTTCGGCGGATCGCCGAGGGCGACGACGCCGCCGTTCGCGAGGAGCCGTTCGCCGTGCCCGATCGGGACGGTTCGCTCGCGGGACGTTTGTATCGGCCGGCCGCCAGATCTGGCCCGCTGCCCGCAATCGTCGTGTGTCCGGGCGCCGCGGAGGGCGGCATCGACGACGAGCGATTCGTGCGACTCGCGCGCGCTCTCGCGGCGAGCGGCGCCGCGGTGTTCGCGCCCGACCTCGTCGACCTGCGACAGCTCCGCATCACGACGTCGACGGTCGAGCACGTTGTCGCCGCGGCCGCCGGTCTTGCGGATCGACGCGACGTCGCCGCGGGGGGGCGCGTCGGACTCGCGGGGATCAGCTTCGCGGGAAGCTACGCGCTCCTCGCGGCGACCGACGCGCGCGTTCGCGATCGGCTGAGCTGCGTGATCGCGTTCGGCGGCTACGAGGATCTCGAGCGCGTCGTTCGCGGCTGGCTCACGGCGCCGCCGAAGTCGATGCCGGGCGTCTATCCCGTCGAGAGCTACGGGAAGTGGATCGTGCTCTCGAACAACGTGGACGTGCTCGTGCCCGAAGGCGACCGCGCGTTCCTGCGCGTGGCGCTGGGCGCGCTCATCGACGGACACGACGCGCCGGTCGCGCCGCCGGAGCTGTCGGCCGACGGGAGAAAGATCTACGACGCGGCGACGACGCGCGGCGCGATGTCCCCCGCCGCCGTCGACGCCGTGCTCGCCGCATGCGCCGGTGGACTGCGCGACCTCTCGCTCGCGGGCAAGCTCGGCGAACTTCGCTGCCCCGTGTTCCTCCTGCACGCGAGAGGCGATCCTTTGATCCCCGAATCCGAGTCCGAGATGATCCGCCGCGAGATCGACGATCGCGTGCCCGTGCGGATGCTGGTCACCGATCTCTTCGAGCACGTCACCATCCAAGCGAAGCCGCCCGGCTTCTTCGAAGCGCTGCCGATGCTGCGATTCGTCGCGGGCGTGCGCGACGCGTGCGGGCTCTGACCGGGGAGGTTCGAGCCCGGTCGCTCGTCATCCTCGCCGGAGTCGACGCAGCGCGTTGCGGATCCGCATGCGAGCGTCCGGTCGCACTCGCAAAACCGAGACTCCGCCCGCGGCCGTTTCGTCGATCGATTGCCGGAGAAGGAGCGCGCTCGTGTTGTTCGGATCGATGGCGAGGGCCATCCCCATGTACTTGTTGGCTTGCATGAGGCTGCTGCGCATCATGTAGGTTCGTCCGAGGTCGACGTACGCATCGGCCAGGCGACCTCGAATCGATCGACGCAGTTCGTCGATCTGCTCCGTGCGCTCCGACCCGCCCATCTTCTCCTCTGCGGTATCGACTGCCCGAAGAGCGCGAGCGTAGGCGTCGATGGCGTCGCGATCGTGTCCGGCCGCCTGACTCAGGCTTTCGGCGTGAACGAATCCCCGTTGGCGCGCCGCGTCGCCCTCGTCGCGCAGATCGGCCGCCTTTGCCAAACGATCGTCGACGGCGCGCACTTGCGCCTGCTTGTGTTGGTCCTCGATCATCGCCACGCGACCGGCGTGCAATTTCCCGTTGATCTCAGCGAGCTTCTCGCGAGCGTCGTCCGCGGCCGGCCCTCGCGCGTCGTTTTGAACGACGCTGAGAAACGCATCGCGCGCGTCGGCGAGCCGGCCCTCCTCCATGAGCGACTCGCCGCGAGCCAGCGCGTCCGCGCCGCTCAGCCGCGACGCCTTGTTTGCCTTCTCGAGCAGCTCGTCGGACGGGCGCGGGCGCGCGAAGTCGATGGCGGCCGCGTACTGCTCCAATGCGAACGAATAGAGCATGCGACTCATCGCCCAGTCGCCGAGCTTCTCGTGGGCTTCCGAGGAACTCGGATCGCTGCGGCTCGCGAGGAGTTCGTAGACCGTGTAGTCCGACAACTCGGAAAACGGAATCACCGCTTGTGATCCGGGCACGTCGCGGACCGTGAGGACGACCGATTCGTCTCGAACCTCGACGACCTCCATGGTCACGGTTCGGCCGCTCTTGAAAAAGAGTTCCCATGCGAGCGGATCGTCCGCCGGCTCTTGCTCCGGCGGGTCTTGCTTCGAGTTCGAATCGTCCTGACGAACTCGCGGCGCGGGCGCGTCGGGTGGATTCGATCGATCTTGCGCGACGGCCCAGGGGCCGACGAGTGCGCCGAGGAGGGACGCAATTCTTACCATGCGTGTCATGGTCCTTGTCCTTTCTGCCGCCGCCTCCGTCGGAAAACCGAGCCCCGAGGCAACTCTTGGCTGCGAAGGAAGGAGGGCACGGCATTGGTGCTCGAGGCATTCGGATCCCTTCAATTCGAGTGCCACAACGCGTCCGCGGGACGCCGGGCGGATCGGCCGCAACGTGAGATCGAAGGCCGTCGCGTGGGTCGTGTTCGTCGGACCGATGTTCGGGTCAGCATCGCCCGTCGCGAACCGAGCGACGGCGGCCCTTCACGTGCGTTGGGCGCTCGCGCACCTTCTTCGCGCGAGGCGAGTGCGCCTCGGGCGGAACCCGGCGACGAACCGTTTCAGTCGATCGTCGTAGGAATCGGTTCGCTGCGCCGAGCCATTCGCCATTTCGGTTAGCATGACCGGCCGGCCGAAGGAGGCCGCAATGAGCGTCGTCTCGATCGCGTTCACGCTCGCGCTGCTCGCCGCTCCGTCGACGAAGGACGGCATCGCCACCGACGTCGCGGCGCTGCAATCGGTGCGCGATTCGATCGGCGTGCGGTTCTCGGTCTTCGAGTCGCGCTTCCGCCGCTCGATCGTCAGCTCGAAGGACCCGCACGGCTACCTCGTCCGCTTCGTCGACCCCCACTCGCCTGCCGCCGACGCCGGCTTGCAAAAGGGCGATGTCGTGATGAAGTGGGACGGCAAGCCGATTCGCTCGCTCGCCGAACTACGCGAGTGGATCGCCGCCGCGAAGCCGGGCGAGCCGATCCCGATCCAGGTCTCGCGCAAGAAGCCCAATCCACCTTGGTGGACACGTCACCCATGGAACGACCTCGAGCTTCGCATCATCCCGCGTCGTCGCTGATCGTCGCGATCCTCGCCGTCGCAGCAATTGCGCGCGCCCAGTCTCCGGCGCTGGAGTGGTGCGGCACGTTCCTCGACCGCGAAAGGGCGTTCGCGACGGACACCGTCGAGATCGCACGAAGTGTGGAGGAATGGACTCCACTCTGGACGCCCTTGGCGCGGCTCGCGCCTTCGACGTTCGATCCGGCGACGCATGCCGCCGTTCGGATCATCCTCGGCAGGTCTCGAGTCGACGCCTCTCTGCTCCATGTCGCGGTGGTGCGCGAAGAGGAGGGTTCGGTCGTCATTCACTACACGCAGCACGCCAAACGCCCGAGCTACCCGCAGACCGCGATGTTCGGCGTCGGGCACAACATGGTGCAGCCCACATCGCACGCGCCGCCGCCGATCCGAGCCTACCTGGTTCGGTCGGTGCCGAAGACTTCGCTTCCCATCGTCGCCAAGGCGTGGCCGAACCCGTTCGCGTTCCTCATCTCCGAGCTGAAGCGCGAACACGCCGCGCGCGACGTCGTCGACGCGCTCCAGCCCCTGACGAATCGTCGTGGCTCGAGTCCGGACGAATGGAGCCTTTCGATCGATCGCGGTTCGGCGTCGAGCACGATCCGAGCGCTTGCGGAGGCAATGAAGTCGCGAGAGGCCACGATTCGACGTTATGCGGTCGAAGCGTTGATCGGCTTCGGACGCGATGCCTACGAAGCGCGGGTGCCGTTGGTCGATGCTCTCCGGGATCCAGACGAGTTGACTCGGACGGCGGCCGCAGATGCCTTGGGCGCAATCGGCGAAGTCGCGTCGTATGCAGTTCCGGCGCTCGGACGCGCGCTCGAAGACTCATCCTGTGCCGTCCGCCATTCGGCCGTCGTGGCATTGGCGCGTATGGGTACCTCATCGCTCCCATTGAAGGACAAGCTGATCGCCGCGGTCTCGAATCCCGCGCCGTGTGATCGCACCGACGTTTCGGATGCGGCAGCGTGGGCGCTCTCACTCTTTGGGTATCGTGTCGTTCCGTCCGTCATCGCGGCGCTTCCGAACTCGAGCGTCGAGGCGCGGCGCTTGTTCGTTCAGGTCCTAGGGGCAATTGGACCAGAAGCGTGGGAGAGCGTGCCCGCGCTCATCACCGGGCTCACCGACCCAGACGTCGAGATCCGGCGATACGTGGTTCGTTCGCTGGGCCAGATCGGTCCCGGTTCGAAGGGCGCCGTCGATGGCGTCGCCCGACTTCTGGATGACGACGATGTCGAGGTTCGCCGGCGGAGCGCGACCGCACTCGGCGAGATTGGCGCGGCCGCGAGTGCCGCGGTTCCCGATCTCGTCGCCGCCATCGCCGATCCGGACGCGACCGTGCGAAGCAATGCGATCGAGGCGCTCGGCAGGATCGGCCCCGAATCGCGAGGGAGCATTCCGGAGCTGACGAAAGCGCTCGCGGATCCGTGGCTCCGTCGATTCGCGGTAGTGGCGCTCGGACGCATCGGGCCCGACGCAAGCACCGCCGTTCCGATTCTCCTGCCGCTTCTGTCGGACCCTTCGATTCAGGGAGAGGTCGCGGTCGCGCTCGGTGGCATCGGACTGGCTTCGCGGGATGCGATCCCCGCCCTTCTCGAGCTGGGAAAGAAAAACGACTCGGACGTTGGAGCTCAAGCGGTGCTCGCGCTCGGAAAGATCGGCGTCGAAGCGCTGCCGGCTCTCCGGGAAGCGCTGCGGTCGTCGCGAGATTCGAAGCGACAGATCATCGTCCAAGCGATCGGCGAGATCGGGCCGCCGGCGCGCGCCGCCCTTCCTGAACTCCTCGACCAACTGACCGACGAGTCCATTCGACTCGCGTCGCTGACGGCCATCGCACGCGTCGCCTCCGACATCGTCAAGTTGAGAGGCGATCTGCAAAGTGGCACCGACTCGCAGTTCGGAAAGAATCTCGAGGTCACGCGATCGACGGCGGTGAGTTCGATCGCAGCGGCCGGAATCGACTGGCTGCCGCTGCTCATCGAGAAACTGCGAAGCCCGGAGTCGTTCGTTCGAACCTTCGCCGCGAACGGGATCGAGAGCATGGGGACTCGCGCGAACAGTGCCATTCCCGCGTTGGTCTCGGCGC
>JACOTG010000113.1 GCA_016178505.1 Planctomycetota bacterium | reverse complement strand
GGACCCCAACATGCACCGGTCCCACAATGTGGACTGACGTGAGAGTGCGAATGGAAGCCTGGCGGTAGCTGGCCCGCTTCGAAAAAGGAAGGCCGCCGAGTCGGCCTTGATTATCGAAGCCTTCTCATGGAAGGCTCCGTACGCGCTCATGGAAGGCTCCGTCCGCGCTCGCGAACGGAGATCGGGTCGGCTAGACTGATCGGAGCCCCCCGGGTCGAACACGTCCTCCAACCATGGGAGAGTCGCCATGCGAACGTCACTCGGATCCAGCGTGGTCATCGCCTTGGGTCTGGTCGTTGCCGCGTTGTTGCTGCGTGATGCGCCGAACGTCGAAGCGGCTGGCGCCGCTTGCCAGATTCGGACGTTTCGCCTTTCGTTCAATCCCGACGACACCCGCACTGTCGGGACCGTCCCGGCCGGCCACACGCTCGTCCTGCACGACTTCTACTCAGCGAACGGGCACGGGACGTACGACATTCTCGGCAACGGCGTACCCATCATGCCGACGATCGAGGTGGGAACGAGTGGCCCCCAATTGTTCAGCTTCTCGGCTGGGATACCCGTTCCTGCAGGCACGGTCCTTTCGATTCACCGAGCGGCGAACAACTGTTGCGCGTCAGAGCTCTTCGTCGGCTGCACGGTGCAGTAACCGCGAACGCAAAAGGAGGAAGCACATGCGATCTCGACTCGTTCTTGCGCTGCTCGGCGCGATGGCCGCGGCGACAGTCACGGCCGTCGTCCCCGCGTGGACCCGGGTCGTTTCTGCGGGCTCGCCGGCGCAGCGATCCCTCGTGGTCGATTCGAATCTCGTCATCGGCGCCGGCCAACTCGCGATGTCGGCGGTGATCCCGTTGGACGGCTTCGCGAGCTGGACTGCCCAGGTGACCGTTCGCACCGGGGACGCGGCCAGCCTCGAGTGGCGCATCGTCTACCGATTCCGCAGCGACCTCGATTGGGTGCCCTATTTCCAACAGTTCGCGACGCCCGCGCTGCGCACGCAGATCGTCTTTGCGCCGGAAGCCGCGATCGAGTTCCACAATCGGAGTGCGAACCCGATCCGCGCGGCGATCTCCGCCGTCATGTATGACCGATTGAACGCGATCGGGGACTATCACGTCGTGTCGACCCAGGTCCTCATGGGAGCGGGCACCGTGCAGATCGCCGGCGGGCAAGAAGGCGTCAGCGAAGCGTTCGACCTCGGGAGCGCCAACTCGCTCAACACTCAAATGCAGTTCGTCTCCGCGCGAACGACGTCGAACATCCAGGTCGACACGGAGTGGAAGATCTTCAATCCGCAGGACTTCGTGAACTCCGGCGCCGCCGGCGTCAACCAGAACACTCTGATCTACGGTCCCGTCGACGTCCAGACGCCGAAGGTCCGATATCGAATCCACAACTTCGGCCCGGACTTCATCGAGGTGAAGTTCGCGGTTTACGCGTTGACGACCGACTGAGCGGCGTCGAGCGATCGTTCTTGGAATGTGAGAGGCATACGGCGAGTCCGAGGCCCCTCGGCCCATTCGCGCGATGCCATCGTCCGCGTTCGCCGCGGGACGTCCCCGCGAAGATGGCCCCATTACCCGCAGCGCGGCCCACGAGTGAGCCGCATCGCGGCCCCTCGCCGAGAGGCTGTGCATTCAAAAGAACGCGATCCGTGGGGAAAAACCGGAACGAATAAGCCCGGCTCAGTGCGCGCGATACCGTATCCTGGCCGTCTCGCGAGCGAGCGCGATGCCCGACGATGAGCGAGGGAGAATCGACCGTGGACCGAAACGCGCCGGCCGAATCCTCACACCCGGCCTCTGAGCCGTCATCCGCCGCGGTGAAGAGTGTGCGGCGATCGCGGTACATTCCCCGCCGACGAGACGCGTCGTTGAGTCCGTTGATTTTGCTGTCGGTCACGATAGCCGCGATCGTCGCGGCTGGGTTCGCCATGGCATTGACGGGCGTGCTCGCATCGTTCGTCGCCGGCATCGTGACCGGCAATGAATCGGCGGGGTCGACTCCGCTGGTGAAGTTCGTCACCATCGTCGCCGGCGAAGGGACGTTCGCGTTGATCGCCTTCTTGGCAGCGCGGAGCGAGACGACGAACGTTCGGCAACGGCTTGGCATCGTGCGCCCGCGCATCTCGGTCGGAACGATGGCTTGCGTCGCCGTGGGAACGATTCTCTTCCCCACTCTTGGCCTCCTCGCCTACCAGCTCACGAACGCAAAGGACTGGTTGGGTAGTTCGGATGCCGAGTATTCAGCGCTCGCCGCCACGCTGGCATCGATGCCGATCGCTTGGAAGGTCCTGATGATTCTCGTCGTGGGGCTTGCGCCGGGCATCTGCGAGGAGATGCTCTACCGCGGACTCCTCCTCCGGGGTCTCTCGCGGCGATGGCCGGCGTGGGCGGCAGTCCTCGTGAGCGGGATTCTCTTCGAGGCGAGTCACTTGAGCCTGATGCATCTCTTCATCAATTTGCTAACCGGCATCTGGCTCGGATACGTGGCCGTGCGTTGCGCCGCGATCATCCCCGGCATGATGGCGCATGCGTTCAACAACACGTTCTGGTCGATACTGACCGCGTTCGTCCTATCGTCGGCCGGCACCGACGTTCGCGGCCTCGAGAGCTGGGCGCCCGTTGGGATCCTGATCGCAATCAGCGCGCCTGCGGCGATCATCGCGATCTGGAGGATCGAGGTGGCGGCGCGGAGACATCCGGACGCGGTCGCCGCTCCCGAGAGTTGAAGTTGGCCGTGCAAGCGCGGATCGCTTCTGTGACGTGCGAGGCGTACGGCAAGTCAGAAGCCCTCGGCCCTTTCGCGCAATCCCGTCGTCCGCCGCCGCGACGGGACGTCCCCGCGGAGCAGGCCCCATTGCCCAGCGCGCGGCGCTCGAATGGGCCCTACCGCATCGACTCGCCGAGAGGCGTTGAATTCCAATACCGGAGGCGAGAGCTCGTAAGTGAGAAAAAGGTTCCAGGCTCCGTATGCGTCAGTTAGGCGGTGCCGCGCATGAACGCGTATTTTAGGAGGGTGGCGTTGGCGAGTTTGACGACGTTGACTTTGCGGAGGTTGTCGAGGACGAGGTTCATCGGGGCGACGCAGTCGATCCAGCAGATCGGGTGACGGCCTTCCTTGATGTCCTTGCGGATGGCGTCCGACTTCTTGCTGTACCAGATCTCGCGGAAGGAGTGCGTGCGGAGGTCGCCCATCTCGGCGAAGGCGACGAGACACGGATAGACCTTGCCTTCGGGGTGGATCTCGGCGACGGCGTAGCCGGCGGCGCAGCGATAGCGCTTCAGCTGCTCGGGGTCCTTCACGTAGGTCTCGAACTCGTCGAGGTAGTCGGCCGTGTGCGGGTGGAAGTTCTCGAACTCGTGCTTGAGCCGCTCGACCTGCTTTCGAAGGAGCGGCAGGTCTTCGTCGCGCATGAGCGATTCGGGCTTCGCGTTGAAGTTCGGCGTCGATTGGATCAGAGAGATCGTGCCGCCGTCGATACCGATCCGGCGCGCGATCTCGAGGACGCCCGGAAAGTCCGCGAGGTTGATGCGGTTCACGACCGTGTTGAAGTAGATCTTCGGCCGGCCGTTCTTTCGCGCCGCGAGCAGATGCTCCGCGGCTTCGAGAACTTTCTGGTGACTTCCCTTCACGCCGCGCACGGCGTCGTGGACCTCCGGCGCCGTTCCGTCGAGCGAGAGATAGATGGTGTCGAGCCCGGTCGCGACGAGCTTCGCGGCGGTGTCGGGCTTCACGAGCGTTCCGTTCGAGTTGATCGAGATGTTGAGCCCGCACTCCTTGCCGCACGCGATGAGGTCGTTCAAGTGTCGAACGACCATCGTCTCGCCGCCGGAAAACGAGATGTTCATGACGCCCTCGGCGGCGAGCTCGCGGATCACCTCGAGCTGGCGCGCCGGCGTGAGCTCGTTGCCGAACGGCCGGGCCCACGAATCGCAGTGAACGCAGCGCAAGTTGCAGAGATACGTCAGCTCCCACTGGACCTTCAGCGGTCCGGCGGTGGGAGCGCAGCTTCCGCAGGCAAATTTTCCGAGATTGACGAGCTGTTGGATCTTCGACATGAACCCTCGCAACGGCGGCAAATCCCCGAGGCGCGGCAGTATACCAGCCATCCTTATCGTCCGCTCGAACGCTCTCGGTGAACGTCTCCGTAACGTTTCGCGCCGAAACGCGACTACAGGTGATGGAAAACGCCGGCCTGCACGGAGTGCACGACATGGACTGGGACGACGAGCGGCGCGCGCGGCTCGCCTTGCAGATGAGCCCGGATGGAACGCCGCGGCGCGTTCGTGCGCTCGTGCGGGAGTTCGGCACCGCGACGAAGGCACGCGACGCGTCCGAGGCGGACGTCGCCGCGCTTGCGGGACTCGACGTCGAGGTCGCCCGCCGATGGCGACGGGAGTTCGTCGAAGCGGACGTCGAAGGCCAGATCGCCCGCGCCGATGACGCCGGCGCCCGCATCCTGCTCGAAGGCGATGCCGAATGGCCCGCGAGCTTGCGATTCGTCGACGACGCGCCGATCGCGCTCTACGTGCGCGGGACGCTCGTGCCCGAGGACGCGGTAGCGATCGCGGTCGTCGGCGCGCGGCGCGCGACTCCGTACGGTCTCATCCAAGCGCGCCGCCTCGCGGGCGAGATCGCGGGAGTCGGCGCAACGGTCGTCTCCGGACTGGCCCGCGGGATCGACGCGGAAGCGCATCGAGGCGCGCTCGAGGCGGGCGGGCGCACGATCGCCGTCCTCGGTTGCGGCATCGACCTCGTCTACCCGCCCGAGCACCGGCGCCTTCGCGACGACGTCGTTCGAAGCGGCGCGGTCCTCTCGGAGTTCCCGCTCGGGACGCCGCCGCTGCCGCACCACTTCCCACGTCGGAATCGAATCGTGAGCGGCCTCGCGCTCGGCGTGGTCGTCGTGGAAGCGGCGCTCCGGAGCGGCTCGCTCGTGACCGTGGACTGGGCGCTCGCGCAGGGTCGCGAGGTCTTCGGCGTGCCCGGGCCGGTCGACTCGGCGTTTTCCGCCGGGGTGCACCGCATGCTTCGCGACGGGGCCGCGCTTCTCACCGGGATCGATGATCTCGCGCGCGACGTTCCCGCGATCGCGGCGCTGGTCGAGTCGCATAGCCCTCGAACCGAACCCGAGGCGTCGGGTTCGCGCGCTGCACTTCGCCTCGGCACGCGCGAATCGTTGGTGCTCGAGCAGCTCTCGAGCCGGCCGGTGACGATGGACTTCCTCGTGGACGCGACGGGCTACCCCGCATCGGTCCTGGCCGCGACGCTCACGTCGCTGGAGCTTCTCGGGGTCGCGGAACGAGTGCCGGGCGGCGGCTACGTCCGCCTGCGTCCTAGAGAACTTCGGTGAGGAAGTAGAGGACCGCGCAGAATGCCGCCGTTCCGCCGGTGAGCAGCGCGAACAAGCGCAAGCCTCGAAGCGTCGCGGCGCGCAGGTCGTCCTCTTTCACGGCGCTCATCACGAGCGACACGATCAAGCACAGGGGGAAGAACAGGACGAGCTCGCTCATGCCGTCGCCTCTCCGTGTCGAATGCGATCCGCGATCCCGTACGCGTCGAGGATCACGAGAACGTTGAGCAGGCTGGCGATCCCCGTGTAGAGGCATCCCACGGTCTCGAACCGGATCTCCGATGTGATCCGGAGCGAAGAGGTCAGAAGGTACGTGATCAGCGTCGCGCCCCCGTTGAAGACGTAGGCCACGCTCCACCACGGATACCGGACGATGGAGACGTTTCGGAAGTCGGCGAGCACCAAGCCCGTGACGTACGCGCCCGTCACCAGCACGAAGAAGAAGAGCGCTTTGCCGGGCCGGCCCAAATAGACGTGGCCCAAGCCCGGCAAGACCCAACTCAGGAGCGCCGCCAGCGCCGCGCTTCGGTGCTTCCCGTTCGCCATGCGATCGACTCGTGATCTCGTTTTGCGCCCGTAGAGCCGTAGCCAAAAAATTGCGGGCGCTGATTGTCCAAAGCTCCGCACCTTTGCGCAACACCGATTCGCTTGCCGCTCTCGCGGCGCACCGCTATCATCCCGACTCCCCGAGCTCAGGAGAGCGCCGTGTACGTGCACGAAACTCGAACGCGCGTCCGATACGTCGAGACCGACCAGATGGGCGTGGTCTATCACGCGAACTATCTCGTCTACTTCGAGATCGGCCGCACCGAGTACATGCGGGAGATCGGCCTCCCGTACTCCACCGTCGAGAAGGAAGGCCTCTTCTTCGCGGTCAGTGAAGCGCAGTGCTCGTTTCGAGCGTCGGCGCGCTACGACGACGTGATCGTGGTGCGGACGCACGTTCAGGAGCTGACCCTAGTGCGCCTGACGTTCGCGTACGACGTGCGAAAGGACGAGGCGGGGGGCGAGGGCAAGCGGCTCGCGGACGGCTCGACCGTGCTCGTCTGCCTCAATCGCGACGGCAAGCCGACGCGAATTCCCGACGTGCTGGCGCGCCGCATCGCCGAAGCCGACGCCGGAAAGAAACGGCACGAGGAGGGTCCGTGAGCGACGACCGGCACGATCGCTACGAGAGTCCGCTCGCGTCCCGGTACGCGAGCGAGGAGATGCTGCAGCTCTTTTCGCCGCGATGCCGCGCGCTCTTGTGGCGCGATTTGTGGATCGCACTCGCCGAGGCGGAGCGCGAGCTGGGGCTGCCGGTCACCGACGCGCAGATCGCGGAACTTCGCGCGAAGCGCGACGTCGTCGACTTCGAGGCCGTTCGCGCGCGCGAGGCGACCACGCGCCACGAGGTGATGGCTCACCTGCATGCCTATGGCGCGGTGGCGCCCGGCGCGGCGCCGATCCTGCACCTCGGCGCGACGAGCGCGTACGTGATGGACAACGGCGATCTCCTGCAACTGCGATCGGCGCTCGGCATCGTCCGTCGAAAAGTCCTGAATGGGATCGCGGCGCTTCGCGATTTCGCGGCGACGCACCGCGCGCTCCCCTGCCTCGCGTACACCCACTTCCAGCCGGCGCAGCTGACGACCGTCGGCAAGCGTGCATGCCTCTGGGCGCAGGATCTGCTGCTCGATCTCGAGGAGATCGATTTCCGCGTCGAGCGGCTCGCGTTCCTCGGCGCGAAGGGAGCGACGGGAACGCAGGCGTCGTTCCTGCAGCTGTTCGACGGCGATCACGCGATGGTCGTCGAGCTCGACCGGCTCGTCACGAAGAAGCTCGGTTTCGCGCGCGCGATCGCGGTCTCGGGCCAGACGTATCCGCGCAAGGTGGACGCCGCAGCCACGGCGACGCTCGCCGGGCTCGCCGCATCGGCGTCCAAGTTCGCCGCCGACGTTCGACTCCTCTCGGGTCTCCGCGAGATCGAGGAGCCGTTCGGCGACGAGCAAGTGGGCTCGTCGGCGATGGCCTACAAGCAGAACCCGATGCGATCCGAGCGGATCACGGCGCTCGCGCGGTTCGTGATGGTCAACTCGCAAAACCTCCACCACACCGCCGCCAATCAGTGGTTCGAGCGAACGCTCGACGACTCGGCAAATCGCCGGCTCGCCATTCCCGAGTCGTTCCTGGCAACCGACGCCCTCTTGATCCTCTATCTGAACGTCGCGCGCGGCCTGCGCGTTCACCCGGCGGTCATCGACGCGCGAGTGCGTCAGGAGCTGCCCTTCATGGCAACCGAGGGGATTCTCATGGAAGCCGTGAAAGCGGGCGGCAACCGGCAGGAAGTACACGAGCGCCGCTTCGCACCCGCGCCTCTTCGTTGGCCGCGCGCCGGAGCAGGTCGACGAGTTCTTGCGCGAGAGCGTCGATCCGGTGCTGAAAAAAAACCGAGGCGAGCTCGGGCTCGCCTCGGATCTTCGCGTTTGAACTTCCTGCTACAGAAACGTCACCTCAATTGAACGAGTAGACGAAGCCGAGCTGATCCACCGTCGGCACCTGCCCCGGGTTCGGGTTTGAGATATCCGGCGGGATGAAGAGCACCACTCGGAACCGAATGAACCGGCTGTCGTCGACCTCGTCGATGTTCGCCGTGAAGTGACCATTGGCCGGCCGGATCGAGTTCGGATCTGCCTGACCCAGGTTCGCCGGATCCTCCGCCGCTCCCTGGAACAAGTACTGGACGATCCTCTCTTGAGGAAACTCCGGCGAGGCGAACGCGGACGCGTCGTCGAGAGCGTCCGTCGTGCGATCGAAGCTGAAGTTCGGGAACAGATGGTGCGTGTCGAACCAGGTCGACGTGGCGAACGAGTAGTTTCCGGCTAGTGGCCACGGATCCGCGCGCTCGAGCATGTACCCCGCGTCCTGCGGATCGACGGTCGACTGCGTAACGGCTCCTTCGGTGACGATTCCGTTCGCCTGGAAGTTGATGCGGCCCTTGCCGCCGCTGCCGCCGGCGCCGGGTCCGGACGTCCCGTTGACGGTGCCGCCCGCGCCGCCCCTGGCCGTCACCAGAGTGCGGTCGCTTCCTCGCCCCGCGATGCTGATGACCTGTACGTTGTTGACCGCGCGCAGCAGGATTGCGCCACCGCTTCCGCCGCCGCCCGCGGCCGCGAACAGAGCGGGGCTGTTAATGGGAACGAGCCCGCCCGCGCCGCCGTCGCACTTGATCGTCGCGACCGGGACGGTCGTATCGGTGGTTCTCGTTTCGACCGTGATGTCGGTACCGGAGATGATCTCCAAAACTCCGCCGCCGCCGCCGCCGCCCGTCCCCGCTTCGCGCAACGGCGCGGTGCCCGACGTGCGCACGGAGAAGCCGGCGCCGCCGCCGCCCGCGCCTGCGAGCAGGAGCCCGAGGCCCGGGTCGAGCGTCGCCCCGCCATACGATGCACCGGTCGAGCCACCCGGTCCACCGGAGTCCGCCACGCCGGGCGAACCGGTTGGAGTCCCATCGCTGCCGCCGCCGCCGCCGCCCGCGTCCTGGTTGGGAACGCTGGCGACGAACCCGGCGCTTCCGAGCCCGGCGCCCGTGATGCCGTCCGGCGCGCCAGACGTTCCGTTCGTCCCGTCTTCCGGTCCGGGATTCCCGGGTGTCGACGTGTCCATGCCGCCGTCGCCGCCGTGTCCACCGCCTGGCCCGCCGGCACCACCGAGCGTGTTCGCGGCCGTATTGGTCGGGTTGAGGTTGCCGCCGGCCTGGCCGCTCACGTCGAGCTTGCCGTTGATGTTCACGGAAGCGGCGCGCGCATGCAGCGGATTGTGGCCGGTGACGGTCACCGTGACTCGCTGCGGGATGTTGATCGTCGACCAGTTGAACGTTCCCGGAAGATTCGTCGGGTCGTTCGGATCGCCCGGTCGGGTGTCCGTGTTGATCACCGTATCGACCGTCGGAGTGAACGGTCCGTCGTCACCCGTTCCACCGGCCGTTGCGACGAGATGGCCGGGATTCGACATCGGCGCCCACTTGGCCCCCGACAGAGACGCGTCGCGTCGATCAGTCGTGTCGAACGGTTCTTGGAACGAACCCGATCCCGGCGTGACCGACGCGGTCGTGAACGTCGGGAACGAACCCGTCACCTGCACGTCGTTCGACGGGCCGAAACCCTTGAGGTCGTTCGTGTAGTTCACGATGTACCGGACGCCGCCCGCGAGCGGGACGTTCGGGTTCGCGCTGCAGCGATCCAGAGATCCGACGTACAGCGTGATGAGGCTCGTCGTTCCTTCCTGGATGATGAAGGGCATCGAGGGCACCACCGTGACGATTCCCGTGTTCGGCGCCACGGCGGTGAGGAAGATCGAGGTTGGAGTCACGGACGATGGAAGGATCGGCTCCGTGAATCGAACTTGCACGCACGAGTCCACGGAAACATTGAGAAGCGTGCGCGGAAGGACCAACTGCTGGAGGGTCGGCGCGCTGCCGGGAGCGGGATCGATGAACGACGTCGCCGACACGTTCGACGGGTTGTCCGTGACCGGAACGAACGACGAGCGGAAGTCCCGGGCGAGCGGACGGCCGGTCGGCGTGCGAACCGTGTTGGTTGCCGGGAATCCCGGGATGAAGACGGTGACCGTCCCGATGAGCGTCGGCATCGGCGGCGTGCCGATGTTCATGATGTAGGTCGGCGGAATGCCCGCGTCGCTGTTATTCGGGCGACTCGGGAGCTTCGGCCGAAACGTCACGATGTTTCCGTTGACGGTGAAGGTCCCCTCCGGGATCGCATTCGTGTTGCCCGGATCGTCCGGCTGTCCGTCGCCGTTTCGATCCAAGAGCGACGCATCGTAGCGAAGCTGGATCGTCTGGTTGGTGACGCTCGCCGGATCGACGTTGTTCGAGAACGTGAAAACCAGCGCCTCGTTGAGGAAGGTTCCTCGAACGGCGTCCAAGTTGAAGCTCGAGACGGTCAGATCGCCGCCGCCACCGCCGCCACCGCCTCCGCATCCGAGCGGCAGGAGCACGCACGCCGCAGACAGCGCCAACCGTCCGAACTCCCGAACGCGGTCGTTCGACGACCGGATCCGAGTGTGCACGATCCACCTCCTTCCAACGCCCGCTTGGTCCGATGAAAGCGCCTTCATTTCCCAGGATTGCCCCGTTTGGGGTCGGCGCATTCTACACCAGGGGTATGAACGTCCAAGACAATTTGCATCCGGCGCGCGAGCAATGGCCATACCAATGGTCGGCGCGAACCCTCGCGGCCGCCGATCCCTGCAGAGCGTGCGAGATTCGACGATCGCGCGGGACCTCGGTGATGAATCGTCGCGCACGAAGCCGAGCGGAACCGCTCGCCGCGCGCGAGCGAACGGCGATCACGGGCGATCGTGATATACTCCCGGCCCTTTTCCGGCCGACTCTGGGCGTGACCACACGGCGCAAACGAAAACCATGAAGTCCGACCTCATCCTGTCGACGCGTCTGGTCGAAAACCGCGCGACCGACTACCGAGCCGCGCTCCTCGATGCCGCCGACCTCGGCTTCTCCGACTTGGAGGCTCGAGTCTCCGCTCTCGGCGGGTCCGAAGCGTCCATCGTCTCGCTCCTCGGCGAGCGACGGCTGCGGGTGCGATGCGCTCGACGCCCCGACCCGCTCCCGACCGCCGACGCGCCGGCGGCCCGGACTTCGGCACCGACCCTGTCGGCGACTTCGGATTCCGCGCGCGCCGACGCGCTGAACGACGCGACGCGCCTCGGCGAAACCGCGATGCGGATCGGCTGCGACACGATCGTGCTGTCGCTCGGCGCCCTCGAATGGGAGGGAGCCGCGCTTCGCGAGAGCGACGTCGTGCAGCGCTTTTCGAAACGGCCATCGCTCGACGAGGCGATTCGGGCCGAGATCTCGACGCTGCGGCGAGCCGCCGAGGAGCGCGCGACGAGCGCGGCCGATCGCGCGTGCCGGTCGTTGCACGAGCTGGTGAAGAAGCTGCCGGACGTCCGGATCGCGCTCGCCGGCGCACGGCTGCCGGCCGACCTCGCGGATCCGTTGAGGCTCCAGTGGATCCTCGACGATCTTCCCGGCAAGGCGCTGTGCTATTGGCACGACGTCGGCGCGGCCGAGGCGCAGCGGGCGCTCGGCCTCGTCGAGCCGGGCGAGTGGTTGGACCGATTCTCGTCGCGACTCGCCGGCATCAGCCTCCACGACGCGCAAGCGTTCTCGTCTCACCGCGTGCCGGGCCACGGTACGGTCGACTTCCGCCTCCTTCGCGGGTACGTTTCGTCGCGAACCCTTCGCGTCCTCGATCTCGCTCCCGGCACGACGGCCGCGGACGTCGCGGAGGCGCGGAGGTTCCTCGAGAAGGAGAGCCTCGCGTGAGAGCGAGCGCATTGACGATCGCCGGCTTCGATCCGACCGGCGGTGCGGGTGTCATCGCGGACGTCGCGGTCTTTCGCGCGCACGGGCTGCACGGTGCGGCCGCGATCACGGCGGTGACGGCGCAGGACTCGCTCGGCGTCAGCCGCGTGTGGCCTCTCGATCCCGAGTGGATCCGCCGCCAGGCGGCCGCCGTGCTCGCCGATCTCCCGATTCGCGCGATCAAGGTCGGGGTGCTCGGAGGCGCAGCGCAAGTCGAAGCCGTAGCCGACGTGCTCGATTCCCCCGAAGCGCGAGGGCTCCCGGTGGTCCTCGACCCGGTGTTCGAGCCGAAAGCCGGCGTCGCGCTCCTCGATGCGCCCGGACGCGAGGCATTGCGGCATCGGCTGCTCCGGCGCGTCGACCTGCTCACGCCGAACCTCGCCGAAGCGGAGGCCTTGTCCGGTCGCAAGATCGAGACCCGTGACGCGCTCGCTGACGCGGCGCGCGCGATCGTGGAGCGGCCGGCCGGCCCGCGGGCCGTGCTGATCAAGGGATTCCGCCCCGGGGACGGGACGGTGCTCGATCTCCTCGCCTCCCCCTCGTTGGTCGTCGAGCTTCGCCGTCCGGAGATCGAAGGCGGCGCGCCCCACGGGACCGGCTGTGCGCTATCGTCCGCCATTGCAGCGAGGCTCGCTCTCGGACAGGCGCTCCAGCAGTCGGTCGCCGGCGCCGCCGAGTGGCTTTCGGATCGCATCGCCCGTTGCGAGTCCGTGGGGCACGGCTCGCCGTTCTTGTGCGTCGCCGAGGCGCGCTCTTGAGTCTCGCGTGGTTTGCGCGAGAGCGATGGGCAGCTCTCGTCGTGTTCCTCGCGGGATTCTCGGTGCTTTCCGTCGCCCGCTCCCTCGAGCCCGATCCGCGAGGATTCGGAACGCACGAGCAGCTCGGGCTGCCGCCGTGCGGGTTCGCGTCGCAGACGGGGATGCCTTGCCCGACGTGCGGCATGACCACGAGCTTCGCGCACTTCGCACGCGGGCACGTTGTGGACGCCCTTCGTTCGAACGCGTTCGGAGCCGTCGCCTTTCTCGCCGTGGTGGCCGTCACGTTGGTGGCGGGATCGAGGCTCGTCGCCGGTCGACCCGACCTCTCGCTGTGGGTTCGCTTGCCGTGGCGCGTCTTGTCGCCGGCGATCCTCGCGATCTGGCTCGGCTCATGGGGAATCAGCGTCTTGCGAATGATGCTGACGCACGGCGGTCTCGGCGACCGATGACGTCCGGCGAAACGGCTCCGATCTCCGCAGCGCGCATCGGCTTCTTCGTCGGCGGCATCGTCGGTCTCGTGCTCATCGTTCCGGGCCTCGACGGTCCCGGATGCGTGTGGGTGCCCGGTGGCGCCGTCTTCACGATCTTCCTCTCGTCCCGCCGTGGGCCCGTCGAACTGCGGGACGGACTCAAGGGCGGCGCGGTGTGTGGACTCGTCGCCGCGCTCGTGTTCGTCCTGAACACGAGCTTGGTGGTGGCGCGCGACCCGGTCGCCTTCGCGCGAAATACGCGGCTGGAAGTCGGCCGATGGTTCGACCCCGACCCCGGAAGTCAGAGCAGCGAGCTCGTCAAGGCGTGGGACGATGCCTTTCGGGAGAAGGAAAAGCTCGCGGCCGAGCGACCCCGTGCCGCGATCCTCGATTGGATCGGCCTTTTCATCCTCGGCGGGATCTTCATGACGGCGATCAGCGTCATCGGTGGGCTGTTCGGCGTCTATCTCTTTCGCGGCCGAGCGCCGCCGGACGACGCGGATTCGCCCGGCTGATCCCGCACTCGGTCACGAACGGCGAGATCCTCCGGACGTTCCTTCAGAGCGATCTCAGCAGTCGGACGTAGCTCGCGTGGCGCTCGGGATCGATCTCGCCTTTCGAGACCGCTTCCTTCACGCGACAGTCGGGCTCGTGATCGTGCGTGCAGCCGCGAAATCGACACTCGTCGGCGAACGGCTCGAACTCCGAGAAGAACCGCAGCACGTCCTCGCGCGAGACGTCCCACAATCCGAACTCGCGGATGCCGGGCATGTCGACGATGTGCCCGCCGCTCGGAAGCGGAAGCAGCGAGACGTCCGACGTGGTGTGCCTGCCGAGTCGCGACTTGGCGATGATCTCGCCGGTTCGCTGCGCGGCGTCCGGGCAAAGCCGGTTCACGAGCGTCGACTTGCCCACGCCCGAGGGGCCGCAGAGCGCGGTCGTTCGACCGGCGAGCGCGCCCGCCAGACGATCGAGGCCGCGCCCCGTCAGCGCCGAGATGCGCACGACCTCGATTCCGTGCTTCTCCAGCGACGCGAGGAACGGCTCGAGATCGTGTAGGTCGCCGAGATCCATCTTGTTCACGACGAGGAGCGGCGCGAGCCCCGCCACGTTCGCTGCCACGACGACTCGCTCGACCATCGTTCGGTCGAACGGCGGATCCTTCGCCGACGTGACGAGCGCGACCCGATCCAGGTTGGCGACGAGCACGTGCTCGGACGAACGCCCGTCCTTGCGCTTTCGCGACAGCCGCGTGCGTCGAGGCAACACCGACTCGATGATTCCCGTGCCCGGCGCCGTGACCGTGAACTCGACGCGATCGCCGACGACGACGGGCTTCGCGCGCGACTCGCGGTGGAGTTTTCCGCGCCACACGCACTCGAAGCAGCTCGCCCCATCGTCGACGCGCGAATGGCGGCCGTGTTGCGCGATGACGACGCCGAGGCGGCGACCGGACGCGCTCGCCGTCGATGGCGCCGCCGGCACCGTTGCCGTTGCCTTGGCTTTCGACGGCTCCGAGTCCCCGCGCTTCTGCCGCCATGCCGATGGAACGAGCCCCCACGGGAAAGCCTTCGCGAGCAGCGGAAGCAGGATCATTCCGCCCGGCAGCGCGAAGATGCCGAGCGCCGGAACGACTCGAACGAGGTCGAGGATCTGTTGCTTCATCGCCTCCATTTCGTCCGGCGACAGCGTCTCGCCCTGAGCGTAGCGCCAGAGGAAATGCGTCATCTCCCGCGACTCGCAGATCTCACGAGAGATCTTCTCCCAGTTGTCGCGACACACTTGTCGCGCCCGAGCGAGAAAGACTTCCTCCCGGTATTCCGAGTCCGTGAAGAAGCGCGCCTGATCGGCGATGCGATGGCCGAGGCGAGTCAGGCTGTCGTACAGGTGTTGTGAATTCGGTCGGTCGGTCATGGCGCGCTGTTATAGCTCGCTTCGTCGCGTCCAGACGGGCGACCGCACACGATCAACATCGCGTCGCCGTAGCTGAGGAATCGATAGCCGCTCTCGAGAGCCTCGCGATACGCCTCGAGGATCCGCTCCCGACCGGCGAACGCCGAGACGAGGCACAAGAGCGTGCTTCGCGGTTGGTGGAAGTTCGTGAGCAGCGCATCCACGACTCGGAACTGGAATCCCGGAAGGATGTAGAGATCGGTCGGACCCGAAAATGGCGCGAGCACCGGGCCGCCCACCTCCGCGGATCGCAGCGCCGCGGTTTCGAGCGCACGGCAAGACGTCGTTCCCACGGCGACGACGCGACGGCCGTTCGCGAGGGCTCGCCGTACCGCGACCACCGTGCTCTCGCCGACGTCCGCCCACTCGGCGTGCATCCGGTGGTCTTCGACGGATTCGGTTCGGATCGGCGCGAACGTGCCGACGCCGACGTGCAAGGTGACGCGAGCCAGTTCCACTCCGCGGCTCTCGAGATCCGCGAGGAGTCGTGGCGTGAAGTGCAAGCCCGCCGTCGGCGCCGCCACGGCGCCCTCGCGCTCGGCGAAGACCGTCTGATAGCGCGCTCGATCTTGCTCGCGGCGAGGATCGTCGATCGACGGGCGGCGAATGTAGGGGGGCAGCGGGGCGCGACCGACCTCCCGCAGGCGCTCCTCGAGCGCACCGCCGAAGCGCACGAGCCGAAGACCGATGGGCCCGCCCGAAACCTCCGGCCCGACGACGCCTTCGATCCGACCCTCTTCGAACCGAATGGTCTCTCCGGCATGGAGGCGGCCGCCCGATTCGACGAGCGCCTCGAAGTCGCCGTCCGTTGCCGCACGCCCGAGAACGAGCGCCTTGACCACGCCGCCGGTGGCCCGACGGCCCACGAGCCGGCACGGCCGGACGCGGGTGTCGTTGACGACGAGCACGTCCCCTCGCCCCAACTCATCCGGAAGGTCGCGGATCGAGCGGTGCCGGATCGGCCCGTCGTGGCGCGGGAGGACGAGCAGGCGCGATGCGTCGCGCTCCGCGAGCGGCTCTTGCGCGATGCGGTCCTGGGGCAGGTCGTAGTCGAAATCGTCTAGCTTCAATCTCGTATCTCTGCGCTCTCGTGAGTCCGGGGTCTCGAAGTGGCGGCATTATAAGTGCCGAAAATCAAGCGGGATATGGGAACACGATCGCGCCTCGCTCCTTGACACGAGGGGGTGCCGCGCTACACTTTGCGCCGCTTGTAGCCCGCCCGTGAGTCATCGTCAGAAGCCGGCGTCGACGAACGCGCCGGAAGGACAGAAGGGAAATGAGCTGGGAGACCGCAGTGGTCTTCACGTATTTCGCGATCGTGTCCATCCTGGCGGTATTCGGATTGCACCGCTGCTACATGGTCTTTCTGTACAAGAAGCATCGCGCGAACAAGCCTCGACCGAAGGGCCTCTTTCCTTCCAACGACCTGCCTCGAGTCACGATTCAGCTCCCGATCTTCAACGAGCTGTACGTGGTGGAGCGCCTTCTCGACGCCGTTGCCGCGATCGACTATCCGCGCGACCGCCTCGACGTCCAACTCCTCGATGATTCGACCGACGAGACCCAGGTCGTGGCGGCGCGTAAAGTCGCCGAGCTGCGGGCCGGCGGCCTCGATGTCTCCTACGTCCGCAGGGACAACCGACACGGCTTCAAGGCGGGCGCGCTCGCGGAGGGATTGAAGACGGCGAAGGGGGAGTTCATTGCGATCTTCGACGCGGACTTTCTCCCGACGGCGGACATGCTGCGGGAGACCATTCACTTCTTCACCGATTCCGAGATCGGAATGGTCCAGACCCGATGGGGACACATCAACCGCGAGTTCAGCCTCCTCACGCAGGTCCAGTCGATCCTCCTCGACGGGCATTTCGTGATCGAGCACACGGCGCGCAATCGGTCCGGGCGATTCTTCAACTTCAACGGGACCGCCGGCGTGTGGCGTCGATCCACGATCGAGTCGGCCGGCGGCTGGCAGCACGACACGCTGACCGAAGACCTCGACCTCTCTTACCGCGCGCAGATGAAGGGCTGGCGGTTCGTCTTCCTTCAGGACGTCGTATCGCCGGCGGAAGTCCCGGTCGAGATGAACGCGTTCAAGTCGCAACAGCACCGTTGGGCCAAGGGGTCGATCCAGACGTGCAAGAAGGTGCTTCCGGCGATCTGGCGCAGCAACCTGCCGCTTCGGGTGAAGGTCGAGGCCTCGTTCCACCTCACGTCGAACTTCGCCTATGTGCTGATGGTGTTGATGTCGATGTTGATGCTGCCGACGATGCTGTACCGAGCGCGTCAAGGCGCCGCGATCGAGGCGTTCGCGTTCGACGCGAGCCTCTTTCTCGCGGCATCGGTTTCGGTCATCTACTTCTACATCGTCTCCCAGAAAGAGATCGACGCGAATTGGCGGGGGAAGCTGAAGTACCTGCCGTTCCTCACGTCGGTCGGCATCGGACTGTCGGTGAACAACGCGAAGGCGGTGCTCGAGGCGATGATCGGACACCAGACCGCGTTCAAGCGGACGCCCAAATACAACGTGTCGGCGCTCGGCGATCCGTGGAAGAACAAGAAGTACGCCGGGATTCGGAGCAAGCTCCCGTTCTTCGAGCTGTCGCTCGGGATCTACTTTGCGATCGTCGTCGGCGTGGCGATCGCCCACGGCCTCGTCGTGTCGAGCGTGTTCATGTGCTTGTTCCTCGTCGGCTTCACCTACGTCGGACTCCTGTCCCTTTTCCAGCGCCCCGGACGGATCGCCGCCTAACGGACGGAACCTCTCGCACGAGGCCGCCGTCTCAACCCCCGAGCACGCCACCCCGAGCCAGATCTTTCTGCGCCAAAAAAACACCGGCGGGCCGCGAGACAAAGGCAGCACGGCCCATCGTCGCACCGCGACCGACGTCCGGGACGCACAGGACAGGAAACGGATGGCACGCGCTCCGGTTCGCGCGAGAGCGGACGGCGGGGGCAAGCGTGACCCCCAACCTTCGGCCCGCCGGCCTAACTGACGCATACGGAGCCTGGAACATTTTTCTCACTTAGCGCGTCTGCCGCGCCGCCGATCCCGCACGCTCGAAACGAAAACGCCGGACCGCTCCAAGCACGACGTCCACCATTGACGGCAACACCTCTGCCGATCGACATGGCCACTTTGGGAAAATGCTCCGCCGGACGGCGAATCGACGCCGCGCGTTTCTCGCGCCAAGCGCGATGACGTCGCGGGCAGCGAATGCGATTTGGTTTCGCGGGTCGCGATCGGTCGTCACGAAGATCATGGGCCGGCCGCTCGGTTCGATCCCCTCGCGCGATGCGGTCCTCGTCTCCGATCCCGAGCTACGGCTCGTCGTCGTTCGCGGGGTCGAGCCCGACCCAACCGCCGAGGAAATCGACGAGCGACAGGAACGGATCGATCTCCACGTCGACGCCGAGCCCGACGGGAAGCATCGCCGAGAGCCCGATCCCCGTCGCGCCGCGATGCGGGAAGTCGGACTCGGTGCCTTCACCGACGAAATCTCGAGTGTTGCTGTTCGACGCGACCTCGTCGATGTCGACGCGGTACCGCCCGACCCCACCCCCACTCGTCTGCTGCGACCAGATTCCGGCGTCGCGCCCGCTCCAGCCGAGACGCGCCGCCTCCGCCCATTCGACTCCAGCCTGACCCGATCGCGTCACGCGAGCATTGACGTACGCCCCTTGCCCGACCAGAAGCCCCACGCCAAAGATGTCCGTGAGATCGAGGAATCGGTTCCCGAGCCAGTGCCCAACGCTTCCGAGCGCGCCGCGCTCCGGAGACGGCGTCGCTGTCGGCGGCTCGGGCGCGGGCCGCGCGAACTCCGGGAGGGGAAGCCGTTCGTCCAGCTCTTCGCCGGGAATGTGGTAGCTGATGTTGTTCGGCCACAAGCTCTGACATCCGGTCGCCGAGACGGACAGCGATGCGACGACGAGCAGTGCAACCCCGCTTCGATTCATTCGTGATCTCTCCGGCGAACTAGCCCGCGTCCATTCGGTCGAGCACGCGGTGAACGTAGTTGCGTGTTTCTTCGAAAGCAGCGCACTCCACGATCTCCGGCGGGGAAAGGCCCGGGTTCTTCGCGATCCACTCGTCCACGCGCGACGGCCCGGCATTGTACGCGGCCAGCGCGAGCTCGAGCGACGAGAACCGCTTCATGAGCTGCGCCATGTAGGCCGTGCCGAGGTGAATGTTGAAGTCGGGATCGTGGAGCAGGTCGTCGGTGACGCGCGTCACGCCAAACGAGCGCGCCACCTCGGCCGCGGTCGCCGGCATGAGCTGCATCAGCCCCATCGCGCCCTTCTTGGATCGCGAAAACGTTCGTCCGGAGCTTTCGGCAGAGATCATCGCGGTGACGAGCCGCGGGTCGAGCCCGTACTCGACGGCGTAGCGTCGCACGCTGCTTCGATAGCGGAAGGCGGGATCGAGGAGCTCGGTGGCGACGACGAGCAGCGCACCGAGGATCGTCACCCAAACGACTGCCTTCCAAACCCAGCCCGACTTGCGTGCCATGGCCTTTGACTAACCCACCTTCGCGAGATCGGCTCGCGCGCCGGGTTCGCGCGTCATCTTCTCGCGCAATCGCTCGTGCTCGGGCGAAACGAGCTTCGGGTCGCGAGTGAGGATCGTCGCCGCGTCCTCGCGCGCTGCTTCGAGAAGCCCGAGCTGCGTGAATGGATCGGCGATGCGGAATTCCGGAAGCCCGTGCTGGCGCCAGCCGAACACTTCGCCCGGACCGCGAAGCTCGAGGTCCGCCTCCGCGATGCGAAACCCGTCGTTCGTGTCGCGCAGGATGCGCAGCCGTCGGCGTCCGAGGGCGCCGGCCTTACCCGGCAGGAGGAAGCACGTCGCCTCGTCGGCGCCGCGGCCGATGCGACCGCGAAGCTGGTGGAGCTGCGCCAGCCCGAATCGTCCCGCCTCCTCGACGACCATCGACGTCGCGTTCGGAACGTCGACGCCGACCTCGATCACGGACGTGGCGACGAGAATTTGCGTTTCGCCACGTCGAAACGCATCCATCGCCGCGTCCTTCTCAGAAGCCGGTAGCCGGCCGTGCACGAGCCCAACGCGCAGATCGGGAAAAACGTCGTCGCGAAGCCGCTCGTGTCCCGTCTCCGCGCAGCGCAGATCGAGCGCCTCGCTCTCCTCGATCAACGGGTAGACGAAATACGCCTGGCGACCGCGCGCCACTTGCTCGCGAACCGCTTCGTGAACCTGACGCTCGCGGCGGTTTTCGACGATCCGCGTACGAACGGGAACGCGCCCCGGCGGCAGCCCGCGAAGGGTCGACACGTCGAGATCGGAGAAGAGCGTCAGCGCGAGCGTGCGCGGAATCGGCGTCGCCGTCATCACGAGCACGTCGGGATGCGTCCCCTTCTCGCGCAGGCGCTGTCGCTGCGCGACGCCAAACTTGTGCTGCTCGTCGATCACGGCGAGCGCGAGCCGCGGAAACGTGACGGGCTCTTCCAGGAGCGCATGCGTCCCCACGATGAGGTCGGCTTTTCCCGACGAAATCGCCGCGAGCCGGGACGCACGTTCGCGCGCGGGAAGTCCGCCCGGCAGGTGGACGAGCTTCACGCGCGAACCGGCAAGCCAGCCGCCGAGCGTGCGCATGTGCTGTTCGGCGAGAACCTCGGTCGGCGCCAAGAACGCGACCTGCGATCGATTCGCGATGGCGAGCAGCATCGCGTACGCGGCGACGGCGGTCTTTCCGCTGCCGACTTCACCGTGGAGCAAGCGGTTCATGGGCGCCGGTGAAAGGAGGTCCGCGCGGATCTCCGCGATCGCGCGCTCCTGATCCTCGGTGAACGAGAACGGGAATCGTCGGCGGATGCGACGTTCGAGGTTCGCGTCGTGCGCAAGCTCGTGGACCTTCCGCTCGCCTCGGAGGCCCCGGCGTCGCGAGACGAGCGCCAACTGCATCGTCAGGAACTCGTCGTACGCCAGCCGATCGCGCGCCCGCGTGGCGTCGCTTTCGTCCACAGGGAAATGCAGCGCGCGAACGGCGTCAGCGAGCGGCCGCAGCTCGCGGCGGCGTCGCAAGCTCTCGGGCAGCGGATCCGCCTCGAGTTCCGCCGTCGTTCGTTCGATCGCCAGCGACACGAGTCGGCGGATGAGCCGCGGCCGAAGATCGGCGGTCGCCGGATGAATCGGGACGAGCCCACGGGCTCTGGGTTCGACCTCGGGCTCGCCGTCGTCGGTGGACTGCACCTCGTATTCCGGCGCCACCATCTGGAGTCCGCGGTAGCTCTTGACCTTCCCGTGCAGGAGGATGCGGTCGCCCTTTCGGAACTGCGATCGAATGTAGGGTTGGTTGAACCACACCGCTTGGATCGTCGCGTCACCGTCGCGCACGGTCGCGACCAGATAGCTGCGGCGCCGGAAGCGCGCGCGCTTGAGGCGCACCGCGTCGATCACGCCGGTCACGAGCGCCGTCTCGCCGACTTCGAGGTCCGCGACGCGACGGAGTCGGCTTCGATCCTCGTAGCGGCGAGGCTTCAAGTGAAGCAGATCTCCGAGCGTGTGAACGCCGAGATCGGCGAACGCCGCCGCGCGCACCGGACCCACCCCGGGAAGCGCAGCAACCGATTCGTCGAGCGATCTGCTCACGTCCCTCCCTCCCCACCCGAAATCCGAGGCTCAGCCCGGCCGGCTGCCCGAGACGCCACGGCGCACCGCATCGACGAGGGTCTCGGCCGAGAACGGTTTCTGCACGAACAGGTTTTGTCCGCCGCCCTCACCGCGCAGCTTCGCCAAGAGCCCTCGATCCTCGTCCGCCGCCGACACGAGCACGACGGGAATGTCGCATCCGACTTCGCGGCAACGGATCGCCCGAATGAGGCCGAAGCCGTCCATCTCCGGCATGAAGTTGTCGGTGATGACGAGCGCCGGGAGGTCGGAGGCGGCCGACCTCGCGAAGAGGTCCAGCGCCTCCCGTCCGTTGGCCGCTTCGAGAATCGAGTATCCCTCCAATTCGAGGAGCGCTCGCATCAGGTATCGCTGATGTCGATCGTCCTCGACGAGCAGGATCGTGATGCTCATGGCCCGCCCTCGATTGGGACGCGCCGATTATATCGGGAGTTCGCCGCCGAGAGGAGCCGCAGCAACCGTCACTTTTCGTCGAGGGGATGGCGATAGAGAACGACGAGGCGAGGCAACGCGACAGCCTGCTGCTTCTGCGCGTCGGATGCGGGAGACGGAGTCGCCGCCGCCGGCGCGCGTGACCGTCCGAGTCGTTCCTGCGGCTCGTCGAGCTTCTGCAACGCCAGATCCTCGGACTTCGACTTCGCATCCGTCTCACCGGCGCCGAGCTTTCGGGCGTTCTGCCGAAATCCGTCGAGCCCCGAAGCCTGTTGGCGCCGGGCCTCCGCGACGACCGCCACGAGGTTCGACCCCTGAACCGCTCCGAACTCGCGCTCGAGCTGCGACGCAATCTCGCCTTCCGGCAGAGTGCGCGACTGGAACTCGTACACGCTCACTCGCTGGATCCGAGCCTCGCCCCCGCCGCCCGCCCGCCGGACCGAATCGTTGAGCACGGCGTTGGTGTCGATCGGCGGCGCCGGGCGCTGGACATGGCTGCTCCCCAAGATCTGACCGTTTCCCTTGAGAACTCCCACGAGCCGGTCGAGGTCCGCGCCGCCGGTTCCATCGACGACCACGAACGTGAAATTCCCGGCCGCGTCCGAGGCTTCGTCGACCGGAGGTCCGGGAGCTGCCTCCGTCTTTGCGGCGGCGCGAAGGCGCGACTCGTCGTCCTTTTGCTCCTTGTGTCTCGCCAAGCCCTCCGAGATGGCGTCGACGGCCGCTTTGCCACTTTGCGACGCCCCTCCGGCTTCGGCCGCCACGCCGGCAACCAAGCTAGTGGTGATGCCGGCGTCACCCGTCTCGTAACCGACGGCGACGAGGCGCTGCATCACGAGTTCCTCGACGGGCGCGGGAGCATCGCCGGCTTGCCCCGCGGGCTTGCCGCGAGACGCCACGTACCCCAACGCTTTGACCGGAGAAGGCTCGGCGGCCTTCTCGGCGGGCAGGGGCGGCGTCTCGGCTTTTTCCAACTCGGCGCTGCGAGAAACCATGAACTCGTCGCCACCCGCCGGAGGCAGATCGGCGTGCCGGGACGTTTGCAGATACGCGAGACCGAGCGCGATCACGACGAGCAACGACGCGGCGAGCGCAAGCGGCCCGAGTGGCACGCGACGGACGAAGGGCCGCGATGCGCGCGGCGATTCCTCGATGCGTTGGCGAACGCCGGCGGCGAAATCGGGAGGGACCGCGACGCGGCCGTAGCGGCGCACCTCTTCCACCGTTTCGCGGAGCGACTCCAGCGACTCGCGACAAGACGAGCACGTCGCAACGTGCGCGTCGATCCGCGCGCGATCCGCCGCGGCGAGTTCGCCGTCGAGATACTCCGAGAATCGATCGCTGAATTGGGAGCAATCGTTGGCGTTCATCTCAGGCCTTCCACTTCCGAAGTCTTTGCTGCAGGACGAGGCGCGCCCGATGAAGTCGCGAGCGCACGGTCCCGATCGGCCAGCCGAGCGCCTCGGCGATCTCCTCGTAGGCGAGCCCATTGATGTCGCGCATGACGACGACGGTGCGCTGCTCCTCGTCGAGAGATTCGATCGCCGCTCGCACCGCCCTCTCCCGCTCCTCGCGAAGCACGCGCTCGGTGGGCTCGAGCGACAGATCGGGTGGGTCGTTCGGCTTGCGATCGTCGTCGCCGCGCGAGGCCGGCTCGAGCGGCGTGCCCTCGTGAATGCGGAGGCGCCGGCGCTGGAGCCGCGCGTGGTGGCACAGGTTCACCGTGATTCGATGGATCCACGTGGCGAAGCTCGAATCGCCGCGGAAGTCGCCGATGGCGCGATACGCTCGAAGGAACGCTTCCTGCGCGAGATCCGCGGCCAGGTGATGATCGTCGACGAGCCGAACCACGAGGTTGAAGATCGCGCTTTGATGTTTTCGCACCAGCGTGTCGAAGGCCGCGAGGTCCCCGGCTGCCGCGGCTCGTGCGAGGGGGACGTCGGCGAGTTCTTGAGGAGGCATCGGTGTCATCCGGGCCGGATCGGTGCATGGCGCCCTTCGATCGAGACCCGGGCCGGGAGTTCCGACTATTTCTCCGTCGCGTGTGGCTTCCGTCGGCTGGTGTTCCACGTCGAATCGCCTTTTGGCTAATCCCTCGCGTCGAGGATCTGCGCCAGGTCCGGGTGCGCCTTCGCGATCACGACGCGCTCCTTGAGATAGCCCTTGGCTTGCGCCAGCGCGGCGCCCGCCTCGACCGCGACGCGGACGTCGCTCACTTCCCCGGTGAACGTGGCGAACGCTCGACCGCCGATTCCGTCGCCGAGCCGAAGCGCGATGAGGTGAACGGCGCCGGTCTTCGCTGCCGCATCGGCCGCGACGATCGTCGACGCCACGGTCTGTGTCTCGATGATGCCGACGGCATCGAGCAGCTTGAAGGTCGCCTTTCCCGACGCGGCCGGCAGGATCCCGGGATGCGCCGACGGAAGCAGGAGCTCGTCGACGACCGACGCTCCCCCGACCTCGCGACCGCGCATCAGAGAGCTTCGGACGTCCTCGACGTCGCCGCTGAACAGCGTGATGTACTTCCCCGACGAGATCGGCTTCGACCGAAGCACCGTCACGCGAGCCGTCTTCAGGAGCGCGTCGGTCGCCTCGATGCCGCGCGCGATGCTCGAGAACTCGAGGAGCGCGAGGGTCGGCTTCGATGAATCGTGGATCATTTCAGAGCGAGGGATCGGGGCCGTCGGTTCGCTGCGCTCGACTCGGCGACGCTTGCCACACTCGCCGAGTCGCGAAGTTCGTCCGACTGCTGCTTCTCGGTCTCGTCGACTCCCGCATTCGATAGGACGTCATCCATTCGACGAGCTCGACTCAAAGGTGCTTTTCTGTTTCGTTGGCGCGGCCGCTGACGCCGGCCAGCACCTGCTCCACCGCAGCCGCCGCTTCGCCGATCGCCGCTTCGGTGCCGCTCAAGTAGAGACGACCGTACGCGCCGTAGGGCCGCAAGTCCACGATCGTGATCGGCGACGCCTTTTCCGCCTCGTTCGCGGCGAGCGCCGCATAGCCGGCCGGATGCACCTCGAGGATGTAGATCGTCTGGCCGCCGAGCACCATCGACCCGCCGCGCCCTCGGTTGAGGAGCATCGTCTGGTGATCGTCGACGTCGGTGATGATTTGTTTCGAGAGGAGGTTCGGCCGCAAGCGATCGGCTTCGCGACGTTCGATCGCGCGCAACATCTGCTGGCCGGCCTCGAGCACCTCTGCCTGCGACTCCGAATGGACGGCGAGGAGCCCGTACGCGCGCTCGACGACTTGCACCGCGGGCCGGACGCCGGTCGACTTCAACGCGACGTCCGTCAGTCGATTGACCGCGATGCCCGGCGCGATCTCGACGTAGAGAGCGGCCTGCCCCGCGACCGGCAGGTAACCGCGCGCCGTCGACGCGACGAACGACGCGAACTGCGGCTGCATCTGGTCGAGGAAGGCGTACGTCCGGAGTTCGATCGACACGGGCCCGCCCTCTTCTCGTTACGACTCGACTTCGACCGTGCCACTCTGCGGGAGGATCGATTCGACCTCCGTGTGCGGCCGCGGGATCACATGGACGGACACCAGCTCGCCGACGCGCTTCGCCGCCGCGGCGCCCGCGTCCGTCGCGGCCTTTACCGCGCCGACTTCGCCGCGCACCATCACGGTGACGTAGCCGCCGCCGATCTTTTCCTTGCCCACGAGCGTGACCTTTGCGGCCTTCACCATCGCGTCCGCCGCTTCGATGGCGCCGACGAGACCCTTGGTCTCGATCAGGCCCAACGCGAGTTGCGTCATCTATCGACCTCCTTCACGAGTGTTGTCGTGTTCGTGTTCAATCGTTTATCGGCCTCCTTCACGAGTGATGTCGTGTTCGGAGTCGAATCTAACTTGAGTAACCGATCGGGCACGTGCCTCCGTGCGAGCAGCCGCCGATCGGGCAATCGCCGCCCGTTTCTTTTCGGCCAGAAGCGAGGAT
>JACOTG010000120.1 GCA_016178505.1 Planctomycetota bacterium | reverse complement strand
CGGCCGGTCGCGCCGAGCATGCGACGCCGCGACGGCACTCGAGCGCACTCCGCTCGAGCGACTCACCGCGGCCGGCTTCGAACCCGCCGATCGCCGAGCCTGCCATCGCTCCCGAATCGACACCCGATTCGGTCGAGCGGATCGAGCGGCGCTCGAAGATATCGCCCGAGCTGCTCGCGCAAATCGACCGGAGCCCGGCATCCACCGATCGAGTGCGAGTGATCGTCCAGAACGCGAGACGCCTCCCGGGCAACGAGATCCGCGAATCGCTGCTCGACGCGCGACAGGGATTGTTGTCTCGCGAGTTTGCGTTCATGCGCTCGTTTGCCGCCGAGCTGCCGGTATCGGAGATCGAGATGCTGGCTGCTAGCGGCGACGTTGTACGCATCTCGAGTGATGCGCCGGTCACGGCGTTCTCGAACGTCACCGTTCCGACCGTCGGTGCCGATCAAGCGTGGCTTTCGACGACGAATCGCACCGGTGTGAACGGGACGGGCGTCACCGTCGCCGTGATCGACTCGGGCGGCCGCAGTGAACTCGTCGATCTCCAGCGGGGCCTGACCAAGCGCGTCAAGAAGTCCATCGACTTGGTCACGCTCCTTCCCGAGGGATTGGGCGGACATCCCGAAGACAACTTCGGCCACGGCACTCACGTCGCGGGGATCATCGGCGGCGATGGCGAGAAGTCCCAATCGTACTCGGCACACTTCCTCGGCATCGCGCCGGACTGTGATCTCGTTTCGGTGAAGGTGCTCGGCGACGACGGATCCGGACTCGTGAGCACGGTGATTGCCGGCATCGCGTGGTGCATCCTGAACCGCGATGTCGACGGAATCCGAGTGATCAACCTATCGCTCGGGCATCCGGTGTACGAGTCGTACTCGACCGATCCGCTCACGCGAGCGTGCGAGCTCGCGGTGGACGCCGGCATCGTCGTCGTGTGCTCGGCGGGCAACAACGGGTCCAGCGACGGCAGGATCGTGTACGGCGGCATCAATTCGCCGGGCAACTCGCCGTGGGTGATCACGGTTGGGTCCGTCGATACGCAAGGGACGGTCGTGCGATCGGACGACGACATCTCGCCGTTCAGCTCGCGTGGACCGACCGCGGTCGACGGCATGATCAAGCCGGACATCGTCGCGCCGGGAAGGCGAGTCGTTGCGCTCTTGGCGCCGAGGTGCCGGATCGCGACGGACCACCCGGAGCTGGTGATTCACGGAAGCGATTTCCGTGCGACCGGGGTGGCCGCGAACGAAGCCTGCTACATGCGCCTCAGCGGCACGTCGATGTCCACGCCGGTCGTGACGGGCGCAGTTGCCCTCATGTTGCAGAAGAACCCATCGCTGACTCCAAATGCCGTAAAGGCGGTCCTGATGTACACCGCTCAGAAAATGAAGCGGCCGAACGTGTTCGCACAAGGCGCCGGGTACCTCAACGTCGAGGGCGCCGTTCGTCTTGCCGGCGAGATCCGCGGTGATTCGAACCAGCTCGCGACGGGCAGCTCCTGGCTTCGGAACGGCTCGGTCACGGTCAAGCCGTATTCGCGCATTGCCGGAGAGAGGATCCTCTGGGGATCGTCGCTGCTCGACGGCAATCGACCGGTGTGGGGCACCAACGTGGATTTCCCGAACACACAGTTCTGGGGCAACGGCGTCACCTGGGACGACGCGATCATGTGGGCACACACCGCATCGTGGGACGATCCGCTGATGACGACGAAGCAAGCGGCCTACGGCGCCAGCAGCACGTTCACCGACGTGGACGGGTCCCGCTCGATCATGTGGTCGAACGCGATCATGTGGAGCAACTCGAACATCGTCGAAGGCGACCGTTCGATCATGTGGAGCAATGCGTGCTCGTCGGATTGGAACGGCAACATGGTCGACCCGTTGAGCATCGGCTCGGCGACGTCGGTCGGTCTGCCGGAGGACGAATCGGCGCCGCTGACCGGGTTCGTCATCGGACCGCTCGACGCCTGGTTCTATCCGAAGCCGCCGCAGTAAGTGTCGTTCGCTCGCATCGTGATCGACGATGGGTCCGGCGCGATCGCACCGGACCCATCTGCGTCGAATCCCACGTCCTCCCATCGAGAGGAAGCTTGGAAAGCATCGACATCATGGACCCGAATCTCGTCAAGTCAGCACCGTCGAAGATCCTCCTCGTCGACAATGAGCCGGTCAATCTCGTGGTCCTCCGGGACATCCTTTCGCCCGAGGGATTCGAGATCGTGGAGGCCGCGTCCGGCGTCGAAGCGATCGAAATCGTCCGAAAGGTCGCGATCGACCTGATTCTCTGCGACGTGTCGATGCCCGGGATGACGGGACTCGACGTCTGTCGCATCCTCAAAGCAGATGAGGCCACGCGGTACATTCCGTTCATCGCGCTGACCGGCCTGCGTGCGATGACGGATCGCATTCGCGGCATCGAATCGGGCGCCGACGACTACCTCTTCAAGCCGGTGGACGGCGCCGAAGTCCTCGCTCGGATTCGCTCGACGTTGCGGCTCGGCGCCTACCGTCGAATCCTCGCCGAACGCGAGAAGTTCGAGGCGGCCATGGCGCAGATGTCGGACGGCCTGGTTCACCTTCGCGGCGACGGCTCTGTCTGCGCGGCGAACGCGGCCGCCATCCAGCTCCTCGACCTCCCGGACGACGGCATCGTCGGATTGGATCTCTTCGCGCACGTCTTCGAGCGCTTCGACGTGAGCGCGCGCGAATCCGATCTGCGAAAGGGCACGACGCGACGGGTCCGCTTCGACGTTTCGAGATCGTCGCACGGGCCGAGCGAGCCGCCGCTGGTTCTGTCGGCAGTGCTCACGCGCATCGCCGTCGCGCCAGGCGAACGGCAGGATCAGGTATTGTGCGTGCGGAACGTGACGGAAGAGCGCGAGCAGATTCGGGCAAAGGATCGCTTCATCTCACTGATGTCCCACAAGCTTCGGACTCCGATCACGATCCTCACGGGTCACATCGACTTGCTGGCGACCGAATCGCCGGACAACCTTCGCGCGGATCAACAGGAGTCTGTCGCCGCGGTGGGTCGGGCGGCGAGTGAGCTGCACGAGCTGTTCGAGCGCATCATGACCTTTGTCGAGTTCGGGGCTCACGATGGTGAGGTGCACTCGAGCAACGAGAGCCTCAAGAAGCTCCTCGCACGCGTTTCGGCGCTCGCGCCGTCGTGGCACTCGCGGAAGCCGATCACCCTCGACGTCGTCGAGCCCGCCCTGGACCGCGTCGTGAGGATCGACACGCACCTCATGGATGTCGTCTTCAACAATCTCCTCGAGAACGCCGTGAAGTTCACCCATCGGGAGGCCGTGCGCATCCACATCGAGCAAGTGCCTGCGCTCGCAGACGGCTGCGTGGCCATCGCCATTACGGACGACGGACCCGGCGTGCCTTCCGAGCTTCGTGAGTCGGTTTTCCGCGGGTTCAACCAGGTCGAAGAGAACTTCACGGGAAATGTCGAAGGGCTCGGACTCGGCCTCCCGCTCGCGAAGCGAATCATGGAGAAACAGGGTGGCTCCATTCGATTGTGTTCGCTGCGCGGGAACGAGGAAGGCTCCGGAACGAGCATCGTTCTCGAGCTGCCGACGTCGTCGTGCAGCGGCGCGAACCGTCCCAACGGCGAAGTGGCTGTGTAGGAAGATGCGGCCCTGCTTGTTCGCGGAGAACGCGACTCGCTCTGCCCGGCGCTTCCGTCTCGCGGGCCTCGCCGTCGTTGCGCTCCTTGCCGCGGGTTGCGGTGATCCAGCGGCGCAGCCCGGACCCGCCGCACCGGTACCGAGCCGGGGCGGCGAGTTTTCGATCGGAATGGGCGGCATCGAGACGCTCGATCCGGCACGAGTGAACAACCTCAACGAGTCGTTTCCCGTTCAGCAACTCTTCGACGGCCTCGTTCAGTTCGGCGATGACCTCGCGATCCAACCGTGTCTGGCGCGCTCGTGGAATCTCTCCGAGGATCGCCGCACGTTCACGTTCGCGCTCGTCGAAAATGCGCGTTTCCACGACGGGCGCGTCGTCGAAGCGGAGGACGTCGTCCACTCGTTCGAGCGCCTCTTGGACCCGAAGACCGGCTCGCCGGCGGCGGACTTCCTCTCGATCATCGAGGGTGCGAAGTCGTTTCAATCGGGGAGGAGCGCGCACGTCGCGGGTCTTCGAGCGGCGTCACCGCATCAGTTCGAGGTGACGCTGACGGAGCCGTATCAGCCATTTCTCGGGCTGCTCGCGATTCAGTACACGAAGATCGTGCCTCGCGATGCGGACACGACTCCGGACTTCGGCCGGCACCCGATCGGATCGGGCGCTTACCGGTTCGAGAGCTGGTCCAAAGAGGGCGGGCTCACCCTCACGGCCAACGATTCCTATTTCCAAGGCCGGCCCTACCTCGACCGCATTCGACTGCGCGATCTGCCGCGCGACGACGAAGTGCGACGATTCCGCGACGGCGAACTCGACTACCTCGCCGCATCTCCGACCGAGTTCGACGAGCTCTTGCGCGAGCGGCGTTTCGCGCTGACCAAGCGGCCGCTGATCACTCTCACGTACCTCGGCTTCAACTTGCGACGCCCACCTTTCGATGACGTGCGACTTCGGCGCGCCATCGAGTTCGGTCTCGATCGAGGGGCGATCGCGAACGCGCTCGACGGGCGCGAGATCCCGGCAGGCACGATTCTGCCGCCGGGAATGCCAGGCTACGATCCGTCGGCGGCAATCTATCGCCACGATCTCGCGCGTGCGCGGGAGTTGATGGCGGCCGCGGGATTCCCGGACGGACGCGGCCTGTCCGAATTCCGCCTCGTGGCTGGCCGACTTCCGGGCCACGAGGCGCTCCTTGACGAGATGACGCGCCAGTTTGCGCAGCTTGGCATTCGCCTGCACGTCGATTCGACCGACGACTTCGACGACTACCTGAATCAGCTGAAGACCGCCGACCTGTTCATCCTGGGATGGAGCGCCGACTTTCCCGATCCGGACAACTTCTTCGAGCCGATCTTCCGCTCGGGGGCGCGTTGCAACTTCGGCCACTACGAAAACGCGTCGCTCGACGCGCTCATCGACGACGCGCGGCACAAGTCCGACAAGCTCGATCGACTGAAGGATTACCGGTACATGGAGCGTCGCCTTCTCGAGGATGCGGTCGTGGCGCCGCTCTTCCACGATGCGTCACGGCACTGCTTCAAGCCGTCGGTGAAGGGCCTCGTCGTCGGTCCGCTCGGGATGTGCTTCGTCCCGATGAAGCGGGTCTACAAGATCGAGCAGTAGCCCGGCGATCAAGCCACGTCGGCCACCGGCGCGGCCGGCAGGCGAAGCTCGAACGTCGTCCGGCTTCCCGGCGAGCTGTGACACGCGATCGTTCCGCCGTGCGCTTCGACGATGCGCTTGCAGATCACGAGCCCCATCCCCGTTCCCTTCTCGCCCTTGGTGGTGAAGAACGGTTCGAAGATCCTGTTGACGTTTTCCGTCGGGATCCCGCAGCCATTGTCGGTCACGGCGACGCGAACGGCGTTGCTCTGCGGCTCGGGAGCGACGTCGACCTGCACTTCCGCGTTCGGCACGCCCAGCGTGGCGTGCGCGGCGTTCTTCACGAGATTGATCACGACTTGTCGGATCTTGTCCGATTGGCAAGAAGCGATCACGCTTCCGGAGACGTGCGAGACGAGCTTCACCTGGGAAACGTCGGCGTCGTATCGCAGAAGGGTGAGCGCATCGGACACCAAGCGACCGAGGTCACACGCGCGTCTCTCGGGCGCGCAGACGATGCCGCGCGTGAAGTCGCGGATCTCGATGACCATGTCTTGCATCCCAAGAAGTGCATTTCGGATCATCTCGACGCGCTCTTGAAGATACGCGTCGTTCGGATAGCGGTGGAGGATCGCCTCGGTCAAGCCTCGAACGTTGAGGTGGTTTCCGAGTTCGTGGGTGAGACCGCTCACGAACTGGCCGAGCGTCGCGAGCCGTTCCTTGCGAAGGAGTTCCTCGTTGAGGGTCCGATTGCGAAGCTCGAGATCGTACGACTCGAATGCGTTTCGCAGCACGACGTCCGCCTCGGCTCGCTCCCAGGGCTTGCGCAAGAAGTGATAGATGTGGCTCAAGTTGATCGCGTCGATCACCGCACTCACGTCGGTGTAGGCGGTCAGCACGATCCGTCGCGAGTCGGGCCATCGCTCGCGCACTCGGCGCAAGAACTCGACGCCCGTCATGTCCGGCATGCGCTGGTCCGAGATCACGACCGGAAAGGTCTCCTTTTCGAGGAGCTGAAGACCTTCCGCAGCCGATGCGCACGTTCGCACGTCGTATTGGTTGCGATACGCGATGCGAAACACGACGAGGTTTTCGGCCTCGTCGTCGACATAGAGAATTCGTGGACGATCCATTCGTTTCTCCTACGCAATCGGGACGATTGACGGCACGGCGGACGGTTGCTTGCGGAACGGGATGCGAACCGTGAAGCGGGCTCCGCGGCCGAGCTCGCTCTCGACCGAGATCGTCCCGCCATGCTTCTCGATGATGCTGTAGCTGATCGACAGCCCGAGTCCCATCCCTTTGCCGACGTCCTTCGTCGAGAAGAAGGGCTCGAAGATGCGCGGAAGCACGTCTTTCGAAATCCCGGTTCCGGTGTCCGCGATCGAGATCACTACCCACGGCGGTTCGAGCCGCGTTTCGATTCGAACCTCGCCGCGCTCCGCGATCGCGTCGTCGGCATTGGAGAGGAGGTTCATGAACACCTGGTTGAGGAGCGCCGGGTAGAACTCGAACGGCGGGATCTCTGAGTAACTTCGCGAGACCTGCACGCGACCCCGGAATCGATGCGCGAGAAGGTTGATCGTGGTGTCGAGTCCCTCGTGCACGTCGCCGGTTTTCGACTCCGACTCGTCCAGCCGCGAAAAGCTCCGCAAGTCCTTGACGATCGTCGTCGCTCGCTTCGCGCCTTCACGCAGCGCCCGGAGCAGGGCGTCGGCCGCCTCGAAGTCGTCGTCGAGCGGCGGCTCCGGGTTGCACGCGACGGTCGCTTTGCGGATCGAGTCGATCAGCTCCGTGAGCGGAGGGATCCCGTTGTAGATGAAGTTGAGGGGGTTGTTGACCTCGTGGACCACGCCCGCGACGAGCTGGCCGAGCGACGCCATTTTCTCCGATTGGATGAGCTGCGCTTGAGCATTGCGCAGCTCTTGCAGTGTCTGTCCGAGGTCGGCGTTGGTCTTCTCGAGGCTCGTGTTCGCGTGAACCAGCTCCTTCGTCCGCTCGCGCACTTGGCCCTCGAGGCTCGTGTTCAGATCGTTGATGCGCTGGCGCTCACGGAGGATCTCGGCGGTCATGCGATCGAAATTGCGGGCCAGTTCGCCGATCTCGTCGCGCGTGTCGATGCCGATGGTCGTCTTCAGGTCTCCGTCCGCGACTCCGATCGTCGCCTGCACGAGGCGATCGAGCGGTTTGGTGATGCGGCGAGCGAAGACGTGCGCGGCACCGACGCCGAGGAGCAGGGCGAGGATGCCGACGCCGACGAGCTCGTACTGGAGCACCGCGGTTTGGCTTCGGATCGCGCGGAGCGAAAGATCGAGCCGGATGAGTCCGAGGCGTGTGTCCGGTGAGCGAGAGGAATCGAGAAAGACCGGCTCGAGCACGCGCACGACCTCGCCCTGATCGGCGGACGAAACGACGCGAACGACGGTGTCCGCAGGAAAGCCCTCCGGAAACCCCGCCTCGACCTCGCCGACTCGATCCGCATGAAGCGTGTCCACGGTGACTCGGCCGTCCCGATCGAGAATGACGATGCTCTCGATGTCCTCGCCCTTTGCGACGCCCGCAGCCTTCTGCGCCATGTCGGGCCAGTCGTTGACCTGCAACGCCGCGTAGCTCTGGGCCGCCACGCTTTTCCCGAGGGCGATGGCGCGCTTCGTCGCTTGCTCGCGAAGGATGCGGGACGGACCGCCCACGACGACGGCCATGACCCCGGCCATGAGCCCGAGGGCGCCGCCGGTGAAGTAGAGCACCAGCCGGTTTCGAAGTCGCATGAGGCTCCGTGAGTTCCGTTGTGTCATTCCATATCGGAACATCGCCTCGAGCGACTGAAGGGGCGGCGCTCCGCTGGGGCGGGTTCGAGGATCGCGGAGAGGACGGAGCGCAAGAGCAACGCGCGACGCAGAGGCCGCGGCCAATCGTCACGTCGATCGCGTCCCGCGACGTCGAGCGATGGGAAGACGTGCGCGCTCGCCGCGCGAGCGTGTCAGTCGAACTCGACTTTGGGGTCCGGCGGCGTTTGGTCGAGTCCGACGCGGCCGACGGCAATGTCCGCCTTCGCGTAGCTCTCGCCCTTCATCTTGAAGCCGGAGAGGCGACGCAACATCGCGAGCTGCCCGGTGTGCGTGAGGGCGTCTGCGATGCCGCCTTGGAAGACGCGCCCGGGGTCGAAGCGGATCGGCGCGCCGGACGCGAGGTGATCGTCGAGTGCCTTCACCGACGCGAAGAATCGCGCGATCTCCTTCTCCCACGGAAGCGGCGTGGCGGTCGTCCACTCGGGATTGCCTTTGACCATGCGCAGGGCCCAGTCCATCAGGTCGCCCATGTGCGCGAGGATCTCGACGGTCGTCCGCGAGTCCGGCGTCGCGCGAAAACTGCCGAACGCTTCGGAGGTGCCGCGCACCGTCTTCCCGGCGCGGTACGCGAGCGTCGCCAGCGCATGGCGGAGGAAGAGTCGAGTCATCGGATCGTCGGGTGAAAGCGTCGCCTTCATTTCGAATCCTCTCATCGAGACGGCTGATTCATCGAACGCGCACGAATTCGGACACTTTATCAGGTCGATCGCGACGAGTTCGGAAGGCGCCTCGTTCGTCCTTTCCGATCGCGCTCGAGCCGGATCTCGCAGGCTCGCTTGCCATCATCCGATCTCCGATCCTCGTGGCGACTCGGGGAGATTCCGGTATCCTCCGTTCCGCTTCGAACAGGGAAGAGGGCGTTCACGGGTGCCCCTCGGAGGAGCGGGATGCGCAGGTTCTTCGTTCTTGCCTCTCTCTTCGCCACCGGTTGCGGCAGCGGCAGCGCCGGGATCGTGAGCGCGATCGCCGGCTCGGGGAGTGGCGGCGGGAATGCCCCCGCGGACGTGAGCAACGTGGAAGTCGCGGAGGGCAGGACGTCGCCCGCGACGATCCGCTTCGAGCTGACGGATGCGGAATCGGATCCCGTCGACGTGAGCCTCGTTTTCTTCCGCAAGGGGTCGAGCGCCGCCGAAGAGATCGCAAACCTCGTCGCCGATCCGGCTCGCGGGATCGATACGCAGTTGCTCGCGCTCCAAACGTCGCGCCCGGGTCGCGTCCACGAGAAGCTCTGGGACTTCGTGCCGCAGCTCGGGCCGGGCTTCTCTCCCGAGATCCGCCTCGAGGTTCGCATCGTTCGCTCGGGCCATTCGACGGGGACGCAAGTCACGGCGTCGGAGTCCCGCGTGGTCAGCCTCGGCAACGATGCGCCCGAGGTTCGCGACGTGACGTTGCCCGGCGGTCCCGAGATCGTCGGGATAGCCGACGTCGACTTCGTCGTCTCCGACTCGTCGAGCGATCTGATTTCAGTGACGATCGAGTACGACGTGCTGGACGACGTTCCCGATCGGGGGCGAATGACGGCGACCCCCGCCGGCGACGCGCCGACGCAGATTGTGACTTCCCCGGACGGGACGCCGTTCACGTTCTTCTGGGACGTGGTCGCCGACCTCGGTCGCACCGAGCACGAGGTCGCGCTCTACCTCACGCCGAGCGATGGCGATCTCATCGGAAAGGCGCCGCCGCCGGCGACAGTTCGCGTCGACAACAACAGCGAACCGATTGCGTTCCTCGGCGAAGGTTCCTTCTTGCTGAACACGGACCCGCGGCGAGGGATTCCGATTCCGATCACGGTGGTCGATCGAGAGTCCGATCCCGTCGACGTCGCGGTCCAGTGGCGTCGAGAGGGCGAGGCCTTCGTCACGCTGCCGCAAACCGCCGCAGCGATCCGCGCGGCCCTCGACGATCCCCTCCAGCGAAAGCGCTTGCGCATCGCGACCGAGAAACCGCGAGCCTACGAGGGATCGGTGGTGGCGACGAGCGAGGCCGCCGACCCCGACGGGACGCGCGCGCGCCTTCCGGAGTTGGCGAGCACCGCGGCCGGCCTGTTGGCTTCCGGCGTCGTCGCCGGCCGTCGACTCGAGATCCTTCGAGCGACGAACGTGCCCGCACCGATCGGCGCGGAAGAGGCCGGCCATCCGCTCGCCTCGCCCGTGGCCGCGCTGCCCGTGGAATCCGGTCCGACGGCGCTCGTCCTCGATCGACCGGTGGCGGGATCGTGGCGCCTGCGCGAGGTCGACGTCGCCACGGGAGCCGTCGTCCGTGAGATCGCCGTCTCGCCGCTCGGCGATCCGAGCGCGATGACTTGGGAACGCGGACGGACCTCGGTGCTCGTCGCCTCGATCGTCGGCTCGACGACCGATGGAGTGTGGGTGATCCAGCGCGTCATCCCGTCTTCGCCGGCAACGCCACCCGAGCTGCTGGTTCGCTCGGACGATCCGAGCCTGGGTCCGTTCGTGGAGAGCGGCGTCGTGCGCGGCGTGGCCAGCGTCGGCGCGGATGCGTGTCTCGTCACCGTCGGGTCCAGCGTCGTCGAGATCCACTTTCCGGCCGGCGTCGCGCCGACCGCAGCCGCGCTCCCCCTCGCCGCGTGGGTGCGTCCGTGGGGGATTGCCGTCGATCCGCGCGATCCGAACCGCGTCTACGTCGCCGACAACGGTCGGGATCGAGTGGCCGTCCTCGATCTGCGATCTCTCGCCGCCGACGCGGTCCAGGTGAACGGCACGCGATCCACTCCTTGCGACGATGCGGCCGGAATCGGATTCCCCGGTCCGCGCGCGCTCGCTCTCGAGCGAGCCGGGACGCAGTTGCTCGTCGTGACCGACGATCCCACCCGGCCCGGCCTCGAGCTTCGCGGGGTGTCCGTCGGCCGCGACGTGAATCGAGACGAGGACGCCGGCAATCGCTTCGACGATCGCGAGGGCTTCGAGATCACCGCAGGCTTGCTCGATGCCACGTCGATCGCGAGTGGCCCGGACGATTTCAGGATCCTCGCGTCCCGCGGCCCGAACGACCTGATCGTCGGCGGCGGGCTGACGCAGTCGCGGACGATTCTCGCGTACGAGCCACGCACGCAGACGGTCGTCGTCGATGCGCCGTTCTCGCCGAGATTGGAGAACTCGATCCCGCCGGCGCGATGGCGCATCCTCGACCGGGTGAGTCCCCTTCGCGGCGATCCGGCGGGAGCGACGCGGGTCTTCGTTTGGGACACCGAAGACACGGAGACGGGAGGCCCGGTCTTCCTGCGCGTCGTGCCGATCGACAGCGAACAAGGAACGGGCAGCCAGACGTCGGTGGCCAAGAGCCTTCTCGGCTCGCTCCAGACCGATCCGGCGTTCTTGTTCTCGACGTCCCTCGACGCCGTCGACTGCGGCCTCGCGGATCTCGACGGAGACGGGGACATCGACGTGGCCACGGCGAACTCGAACTCCGACAGCCTGAGCGTTTTCTTCCAGCGCTCGCCGCGCGATTTCGATTCGCCGATTCAGCTCTTCGCTTCGCGCATGAAGCACCCGATTTCTCTCGCTGCCGGAGATCTCGATGGCGACGGTCGGGTCGACCTCGTGTCGGGGAACTTGGGAGACTTCGGCAGCATCCCGCCGAACGTGACGATCTTCCGCCACACGTCGCGCGTGAACTTCGGCTCGCCGCTCGAGCTTCGGCACTCGAGCATGCAGACGCCGCGCGTCGCTCTCGGCGATCTCGACGGGGACGGAGACATGGACGTCGTCACGGCCAACGGCAGCTCGCCGAGCGGCGACGATACGCTGACGGTGTTCTTCCAACGTCCTGGCGGAAGCTTCAGCCCGCCGCTCGTGCTGACTCACCCCGGCATGGTGCAACCGGTCGACATCGCCGTGGGAGACCTCGACGGTGACGGCGACTTGGATCTCGTTTCGGCGAATGGGGGAGCCGGCAACCCGACCCTGACGATCTGGTTTCAGCGCGACGATGCGCCGGGCGTGTTCGACTTCGACCCCGAGGGACCTCTCGGCGGCCCGGGGATTCCCGGTGGCCGGTTTTCGGTGGCGATCGGAGACCTCGACGGCGACGGCGACAACGATCTCGCGTGGACGAAGGCTCGGTCCGGCGAGCTGATGATCTTCTTCCAGACGGAACCGGGCCGGTTCGAGGCGAATCCCCGCGGCCCTCTTGGAAGCCCAGGCGTCTCCGGCGAGCCGCGGCAAGTCGTCATTGCGGATCTGGACGGCGACGGCGACAACGATCTCGTCACGTCGAATGGCCGGCCGGCTCCGACGCAGGAAGGCGACGTCTACCTCTTCTTCCAAACGGCGCCCGGCGTCTTCGAAGCCTCACGCCCGACGAGCTTCCTCGAGGTGCCCCCGGGACCCGTTGCTGCCGGCGATCTCGACGGCGATGGACACACCGACGTCGTGGCCGGAGTGGAGAGCTTCGACACGAGACTGCGCGTGTTCTTCCAAGTCACCGGAATCCCGTCGGCGCCGATGCGGCTCACGGATCCGAGGCTCGGCGATTCTCTCGGGGTCGCCGCGGCCGACCTGAACGGCGACGGGCGGCTCGACCTCGTCACCGCCAACTCCGCGTTCAGCACGAACAGCCTGACCCTCTTCTTCCAGGGGAGCACGCCGGGTGAATTCCTCCGGCCCGCCCTGGAGATCACGCATCCGCTCATGAGCGGACCCCTCTTCGTGACGCCCGTCGATTTGGATGGCGACGGCGCCGTCGACCTCGTCACCGCCAACCGGACGAGCAACAATCTGACGATCTTTCGCCAAGGCGCAGGGGGACAATTCGACTCGACGCCCACCGAGCTGACGCACGCCGCGATGCAGGCACCCCAATCGGTGGCCGCCGCGGATCTCAACGGAGACGGCCGGCCCGACCTCGCCTCCGTCAACCACGATAGCCCCAACGTGACGGTCTTCTTCCAGACGGGATCGGGCGGGCTCGAGTTCGATCCGGAGCCGAGAGTCCTCTCGGGGTTCAACCTGTTCCGGTTCTCGTCGGTGCGAGCCGTCGATCTCGACGGCGACGGACGGCCGGACCTCGTCGTGACCGGCGGCAATGACGTCGTCGTCTTCTACCAGACCGCACCCGGAGAGTTCGAAGACGCGCAGGTGATCGGTGACGCGGTCGGCGCCGAGACGTTGGACGTGGTCGACGTGGACGCGGATGGCTTCTGCGACATCGTGACGAGCGACGACGTCGACGACGACAAGCTGCGGGTCTTCTTCCAGACGTCGTCGAGAGTCTTTTGTCCGGTCGACGTGATGCCGCCGCCGCCGAGCCACGAGGACGACCCACGTTTGCTCGACGGGCCGTTCACCGTGCTCGCGGTCGACGTCGACGGGGACGGCGATCGCGATCTCGTCTCCGCGAACGCTCGCAGCGAGAACGTCACGGTGTTCGTGCAGACGGCGCCGGGAGCGTTCGCGTCGAACCCGATCATTCTCACGGCCGCGACGATCGAGGGGAAGCAAGCGTTGGTCGCCGCCGACCTAGACGGCGACGGCGACCTCGACCTGACGATCGCCGGAGGCAACCTAGGCCGGAACAGCCTCCACCTTTTCCTCGGCGGCCGGTGAGTCGTGAGCCACTTGCGCGTCGGAGACGTTCTCTCCGTCGGCGGCCATTGTTCTCACTGTCCTCTCAACGGTCGGAAACTGTCTTGGATCGCGTCGAACTCCGCCTGTTCTGCAGGGGAGTCCTCGTCCACGAGGCACCAACAGATCACTTGGCACCGGTATTCGCCATTTGCGAGCGAGGCCAACGAAGAGAACCCACTCCAGATCTATCGAAGGCATCGTTTTCTCCTTCCCGGAATGCTCGCATTCATCTCCCATGTTCGCGTGTGTCGCGGAGGAGTGTACGGCGCGCCGCCCGACAGTCGTCAAGCGTTCGACCCACGCGTGGCTGTAGTCCCGCGTGGACCGACGGACGCAGCACCGCGCTCGTGGTAGCGTAGCGGCCCATGACCCCCGAACCGAACGGCGAGTCGCTCCACCTCATCGACGCGACGGGGTATCTCTTCCGCGCGCACTTCGCGATTCGCGGGATGAAGGCGCCCGACGGCACGCCGACGAGCGCGGTTTACGGTCTCGTGCAGACGATCCTCAAGCACGTGCGAGACGCGCGGCCGACGCACGTCGCATCGGCCTTCGACGCTTCGATGGACTCGTTTCGCAACGAACTCGACGTTGCATACAAGGCGCACCGCGGCGCGCCGCCCGACGATCTCGTGCTGCAGTTCGATCTCGCCGAGCAGGCGCTCGACGTGCTCGGCTTTCATCCGTTGTCGTGCGAGGGGTTCGAGGCGGACGACGTGATTGCGACGGTCGCCCATCGGGCGCGTGGGAGCGGCTTGCCGCTCGTGGTGGCTTCGTTCGACAAGGACCTTGCGCAGCTCGTGCGCGAGGGCGTGCGCCTCGTCGACCTCGGCCGCGGCGAGCCGATCGACGCCTCCGGCGTCCTGGCCAAATTCGGAGTTCCTCCCGAGCGCATCGCCGATTATCTCGCGCTCTGCGGCGACTCGGTGGACAACGTGCCCGGCATTCGCGGCGTCGGGCCGAAGACGGCAGCTGCGCTGCTTCGCCACTTCGGTTCGCTCGAGGCCGTTCTCGCCGAGCCCGAGCGCATTCGCGACGTCGACGTCCGCGGGCGGGACGCGCTCGTCGAGAAGATCCGCGCGGGCGCCGCCGACGCGCGCCGCAGCCGCACGCTCACCGGGCTTCGTGAGGACGTGCCGCTCGCGATCGAAGTGGACGCGCTTCGCTACGGTGGGCCGGATCGCCTGGCCGCAGCGTCCTTTTTCGAGCGTCTCGGTTTCCGCCGGCTGACGGAGTCTCTGCGTGATGGAACGTTCTTCGAAGCCGACGCGTCGAGGTGAGCGTAGAACCCAAGCCCTCGCCCGCTCCGCATCTTCACGACGTAGAGGATCTGCCCCGTGTGATAGGAGAAGTGCTCGGCGACGTGGAGCATCGCACCCTGCACGCTGACTCGGTATCCCTGGATGACGAGCCGATCTCCGAGGCGCGCCGGGTCGAGCCGCTCGAGCACGCGCACGGCATCGGCCATCGACCGCGAAATCGTGGCGAGGAGCGGGCGCTTGCGGATCGATCCCCGCGCGGCGAACTCGCCCGCACGTTTGCGCACGTCGGGCTCGCCGCCGATTCCGTGCACGATCCACTGACGCACGTTTCCGGCAAGATGGAGGACGAGGTTGCCGACGCTGTTCGACGCCTCGTTGGGGCGCCACCAAACGTCGGCCTCCGACAGCGTTGCCACGCCAGCACGCAGGCGCGGCAGCAGGCTCTTGGTCAGGAGGAGTCGCACGTCTTCGATGAACGCGTCGCCGCTCCGGCGCGGCGCGCGATTCCGATTCGATTCGGAACGTCGCACGCGTGAGGCGAGAAGCCGGCGGCCACGTGCGATCGGACGCGACGGTTCGGGGCTCATTCGGGGTCACCTCGATGATCGGGCGGATGCTATCAGATCTCGAACTTCAACGACTCGCGACGCCACTGTACGATGTGCGCATGGCCGCTCCCGACGAAATCGAGATCATTTGCCCTTGCTGCGACGCGACCCTCGTCTTCGACTTGCTGACGGGCAAGGTCGTCAGCCATTCGAGGAAGTCCGACGTTCCAAGGGAGAAGAAGCTCGACGTCGCCATGGAGCAGCTCATCGAGGATTCGAAGAAGCTCGATTCGAAGTTCGATTCCGCTCTCTCGTCGCAGCAGAAACACAAGGACGCACTCGAGCGGGCTTTCGATCGTGCCCACAAGGAAGTGAAGAAGGAAGTCGAGGAAAAGGGCGGCGATGTCGAGCGCCCGCCGTCGATCTTCGACCAGGACTAGAACCCCGTTCCTGAGCCAGTTCTGGAACAGTTCGTTTCACAACAGCTCGCTTCAGCTGCAAGCCACGACATTACAAGGCGGCAGGGTTTTTCCTTTTCGGAAAACGGTTGACGATTCGGGTGAGTGTGGGATAGATATTCCCGCACGAACGCGCAGGGGATCGGAAGGGCTCACGCCTTTCCAAACCGATCGAACAAGCGATTAACTAGATCGTGACCTAGTCGTTTCTTGGGGAGCCTGATTCTGCCGGGCATGGGTGGTCCAGCCTTGGCACCGGGATGTTTCCGGTAGGGGTACGGCACGAAGTAAGGGGATGACGTCGTCTGTCTTTCATTCATCCACTCCATCACTCCACGACGTTTCCACGCTCGCGCACCCCTCTCCTTCTTGGAAGTTCGGGTAGTCGTTCAATTGGAGGTGGGTTCATGATTCGATTCGAGAAGAGGGCATTCTCCGCGATCATCGCGACGGCGTTCCTGGCCGGCTCGGTGTTCGCGTCCACGCCGCCGTTGCCATCGGCGCCGTTCTCGCCCGATCCGAAGCTCGAGCCGATGCAGTCGACGCCGTTCGTCGTCGATCGCTTCACGGGCTGGAAAGACGGCGTGGAAGTCGCCGCGCACTACCTTCCGATGCCGAGCTTCGGCGACGGCGGGGCGACGTTCCACGGCCACATGTTCGTCCTCATCGATTCGGCCGGAAGGCCAGTCGCTCAGCCACCGCTCCTCGACGCGATTCCGAAGGGCGCGGCGGGCGCGGGCGTGGTCGTTCCGGACATCGTGGCGCGGACGTTCAGCCCGACGTGGGAGATCACGTTCCTTCGCCTCCGCGCGGGCTACAACCCGAACAATCCCGCCATTCGAATCGACACGCTGTGCGACGTCATGACGTCGACCTACATCCTCGACGCGACGACGACCAACATGTATTTGAACGCGCCGGTGGTTCCCGCGGGCTCGACCGTCGCGGACGGCTCGCGGACGCCGATCGCGGCCCAGTGGCAAGGTCAGTTCGTGAACATCGTCCCGTACGACGTCAACGACTGGCAGGCGGCGATCAGCGAGTTGTACGTGTTCAAGGACCCGAACGGGCTCTACGTCGGCAGTCCCGTCTTCCCGCTCGCGCCGGGTGATGAGAACTTCAACCCGCTGATGCGCGTGATGGACGTGCACGTCGACGGCAGCTATGTCGCCGACTCGATCCAGAGCAAGGCGGCGGTCCTCGCCAGCGGTTTCCCGATCGAGTACTCGGGGATTTCGATCAATGCCCCCATCGTCGAGGTGGGCGGGGCTGCCGTCCCGATCGAGAGCGCGTTCACGCTGGCGCTGAATGCCCGCCGCACCTGGGCGAAAACGAATTTCCCCTTCGAGAAGCGAAACGTTGCGCTCCACGACGATCGCGCCTTCAAGATCGAAGGCGTCGCGCCGCGTCCGGACGATCCGGGGTTGCTCGCGCTCGTCGCCGTGCTTTGCAACGGCCAGACGTTCCCGGCTCCGCCAGTCGGGCCCGGCTCCGATCTGCAGCCTCTGATCGAGGATGCCAGCGGCAATCTCCTTCACGTCGATCAGGCGCTCCTCGACGACGTCATCTTCGGCCCGCGCCTGCCGCTTCCGCTCCAACAGAACATCGAGCGTTTCTTCCCGGCTCTCGCGGCTGCGCCGATCGATCAAAAGCTCACGCTCATCGGTCAGGCACTCTTCGAGCGTCCGTTCAAGAAGTCGGAAGGCGTCGGAAACACGCTGAACGAAGTCTCGTGCGCATCGTGCCATCAGTTCGGCGGCACCGGTGGCGCGGGCGCGGCCGGACGCGACCCCTTCCAGCCCGGACACCTTCGCCGCAACACTCCGATGCTGTTCGGCGCAGGCGTGCTCGAGCGCATCGAGCAAGACCGCGTGCCGGACGGCAGCGATGCCAATCCCAAAGTTTTCCGTCACAAGGGGCTCGCCACGCTTCGCGAGATCTGCAGCGGCGCGGCACAGAACGAGCTCGGCATGCAGGCTCCCGAGGTGATCGTTCGCGAACACCCGGGCGTCACGTTCAACGACGCCAAGACGCAGGACTTCGACGGCGACGGCATCGTCGGGGAATTGACGACCGGTGACATCACGGCGATCACCCTGTTCTCGGCCACGACGCCTCTCCCGATCGAAGTGCCTCTGGTCGACGGCGTCAACCTCACCACTCCCGCTCGCCTCGGTGACACGCTGTTCTTCAGAGACGTCGGTCTCGGTGGAGCGGGCTGCGGCTCGTGCCACATCGAGTTCCTCGCCGCCGACGGGCCGTCGATCGCGCTCACGAACCCGGAGACTCCGGGCTCGCTCACGGTCCCGGTTCCGGTGTCCGTCGACCCGCTGACGGGACAGATCGGCGCGATCCTCTACGGTGACATGAAGCGTCACAAGCTCGGCCCGCTCGCGGCCGATCCGATCCCGCAGGATGGAGTGCCTGCGGACGTCTTCATCACGGCCGAGCTGTGGGGCGTCGGCTCCACGGCGCCTTACTGGCACGACAGCCGAGCCGGCAACAGCCTCGAGGCGGCGATCCTGCTCCACAAGGGCGCGACGATCGACTCGCGAGTCCGCACGACGATCGGCGCCGCGTCGTTCAACGCCGCGACCGGCATCACCACGATCCCGGTCACGGTCCAGAACACGTCGGCTTCGCCGATCACCGCGTCGAACGCGGAGCCGATCCACGTGATCCTCACGAAGCTCGCGACGCGCAACGTCTACGTCATCGGACCGGACGGCGGCGCGATCGGACCGACGCCCACGAACGGCTCGTTCTGGGTGATTCCGAGCACGCTCGGCCCCGGTCAAACGGCAACGATCAACGCGCGGTTCTTCAATCCGCGACATCTGCGATTGACCTTGTCGTTCAACGTCACCGACAACGCGGGCTATTCCGAGGCTCTCGACGAGGAACTCGCGTTCGAGCGACTCTCGAGGACTTCGAAGGACGCAATCACCAAGTTCCTACGCACGCTGCGCCAACCATAGTCGGCGCGTCGTCTTCGTTCGCCGTCCAAGGGTCGCGGGGGATTCGGTCTCCCGCGACCCTTCTGTTATGATTCGCCCCCCAATGGCTGACATCGACATCACCGTTCCGACCGACCGCACGCCGGATCAGTTGCGGGCCGCGCTCGACGCCGAGCTTGCCGCGCGTCTCCCGGGCGGCATGATCAAGCGCACGTGGGAGGGCGACACGCTTCGCCTGGAGGGCATGGGCGCCGATGGTCGCGTTCGCCTCGAGTCCGGCAAGATGGTGGCGACCGTCACGTTGAAGCCTCCAATCTCGTTCATGAAGGGGAAGGTCGAGGAAGGCCTGCGCCAGACGATGGAGAAGATCGCCAAAGCATGACGAACCTGGCGCAAAGGCGTTCGACACGTGACGACGCCGTTCATGCCGATCGAATTCACCAACCGGTGAGCGCCCCGGCGTCTGGGGTCTGACCCCTTTAGCCGGAAGGGGGGCGCGGCGGCGGCGGGTGCCTGGCACGATTAGCCGAGGGGGTGGGATGAAGAAGAGGTTGGGGCGGTCGATCGCACCGAAGCCGATCGACTCGAAGACGTCCATCGTCGATCTGGTCGAGGGGACGTTTCTCGCTTACAACGCCGCGAGACTTCGCGAGGCGTGCCTCCTGTTCACGCGGAAGATGCTCGAGCCGGACGTCACGATCGGCATGAGCATCACCGGGGCGCTCACGCCCGCGGGGCTCGGCATGGCCGCGCTCATCCCGCTCGTCGAAGCGGGGCTCGTCGACTGGATCGTCTCGACGGGCGCGAACGTCTACCACGACACGCACTTCGGCATCGGCCTCACGATGCACGTCGGGAGCCCGTTCTCGGACGACGTTGCGTTGAGGAAAGACGGCGTCGTGCGCATCTACGACATCTTCTTCGACTATCACGTGCTTCTCGACACGGATGCGTTCTTCCGCGAGATCGCGGCGTCGCCCGAGTTCCAGCACGAGATGTCGACCGCCGAGTTCCACCACCGCGTCGGTCGCTACGTGAATGAACGCGAGCGTGTGCTCAAGCTCGGCAAGAAGTCGCTCCTCGCGGCGTGCTACCGGGCGGGAGTGCCGGTCTACACGTCGTCTCCCGGCGACTCGTCGATCGGGATGAACGTGGCGGCGCTCGCGCTCGAGGGCAATCGGTTGAGATTCGACGTCACGCGCGACGTGAACGAAACCGCGGCGATCGTGCTCGGGGCGAAGCGCAGCGGCGGAAAGAGCGCCGTCGTCATCCTCGGTGGCGGCTCGCCCAAGAACTTCGTGCTGCAGACCGAGCCGCAGATCCAGGAAGTGCTCGGCATCGCGGAAAAGGGCCACGACTTCTTCCTGCAGTTCACCGACGCGCGGCCGGACACCGGCGGCCTCTCGGGCGCGACGCCCGGCGAAGCCGTCTCGTGGGGCAAGATCGACCCCGACCGCCTTCCGGACGCCGTCGTTTGTTACCTCGATTCGACCGTCGCATTGCCGATCCTCACGGCGTACGCGCTCGCCACGCACGCACCGCGCCCGCTGAAGCGGCTCCAGGACCGACGCGACGACTTGCTCGCCGCGCTGGAGCGCGAGTTCGCGAAAGCCAAACGCCCGAAGGGGAAGGCAAAGACGAAGTCGGCCATCAAGTCGGCGAAGTGAGGGTTCTCGTCTGCCCCGACCGCTTCAAGGGGACGTTCTCCGCGGCCGCAGCGGCTCGGCATCTCGCGCGCGGCGCGAAGCGCGCGATTCCCGACGCACGGGTAACGCGGATTCCCATGTCGGACGGCGGCGCGGGACTTCTCGAAGCGCTTCGTGAGGCCGGCGTCGTCTCGATTCGCCGGTGCACCGTCACGGGGCCGCTCGGCGCCGCGACGCGGGCGCGATTCGGCGTCGCGGATTCGGGACGCACGATCGTCGTCGAAGCGGCGGAGGCCGCGGGCCTCGCGCTGGTCCCGCCGAATCGAAGAGACCCGCTTCGCGCGACGACGTTCGGCGTCGGCGAGTTGGTTCGCCATGCGGCGCGCGTTCGCCCGCGGCCGAGAACGATCGTGCTCGGGCTCGGCGGCACGGCCACGAACGACGGCGGGATCGGCTTCGCTCTCGCCATCGGCGTCCGATTCCACGACGCGCGCGGCCGCGAAGTGCGCCACGTTCTCGAGCGACCGGTGAGCGCCGATTCGAGCAGCATCGAGCCGGCGCTTCGTCGCGTTCGCGTGAGAATCGCGAGCGACGTCACGAACCCGCTGGCGGGGCCGCACGGCGCGACGCGGATCTTCGGCCCGCAAAAGGGCGTGACGTTGGCGCTCTCGAAGACTTTGGACGCAGCGCTTCGCCGATTCGGCGTCGTGCTCGCGGAAGCGTGCGGACGCGACGTCGCCGTCGTCCCCGGCGCCGGCGCCGCGGGCGGACTTGGTGCGGCGTTGATGGCGTTTCTCGACGCCGAGATCGTGCCCGGTGCGAAGTGGGTCGCGCGCCAGGTCGGCCTCATGGCTGCGATCGCTCGCGCCTCGTTCGTCCTCACGGGCGAAGGCTGCATCGATGCGCAAACGCTCGACGGAAAGACGGTGCTGCGGATCGCGCGCATCGCCGTCACACGAGGAAAGCCCGTGCTCGCGGTCGGCGGATCGCTCGGCCCCGGCGCGCTCGATCTGCTCGGCGCCGGCGTGAACGCCATCGTCGGCGCCGCGACGAGCGACGCCATGGCGACCGGACGGGACCTCGAAGCAGCCGCCGAAGCGGTGATCCGTGCGTGGCTCGACGAGCAGCAAGGCAAGTGACGCATGATGCCGAAGATCGTCGTCACGCGCGTGCTTCCCGATGAGGTGATCCTCGAGCTTTCGGAGAAAGCGCGCGTCGAGGTTCACGCGGATCCGCTTCCGCCGAGCCGCGAAGCCCTTCTCGATCTCGTGCGCGACGCGGACGGCATCATCTCGCTCCTCACCGATCGCATCGACCGCGAGATGCTCGACGCGGCGCCGAAGCTTCGCGTCGTGTCGAACTACGCCGTCGGAGTCGACAATGTCGACGTCGCGGAAGCGACGCGGCGCCGCATTGCCGTCACGAACACGCCCGACGTGCTCACCGAATCCACGGCCGACCTCGCGTTTGCGCTCGCACTCGCGGCGGCGCGTCGCCTCGTCGAAGCGGAAAAGTTTGCGCGACGCGGAGCCTTCCAGGGCTGGCATCCGCTCCTGTTCCTCGGGCACGACGTGTTCGGGAAGACCCTCGGCGTCGTGGGGCTCGGACGCATCGGCAAGGCCGTCGCGCGCCGTGGCGCGCTCGGCTTCGGAATGCGCGTCCTGTACGCGCAGCCGCGCCGCGACGAGGCGTTCGAGCGCGACGTCCCGTGCGCTCGCGTCGGCCTCGACGTGCTGTTGCGAGAATCCGACGTCGTCAGCTTGCACGTCCCGCTCACGCCGGCGACGCGGCACTTGATCGGCGAGAGCGAGCTGCGGTCGATGAAGAAGACGTCCGTGCTGGTGAACACGAGTCGTGGGCCAGTGATCGACGAGGCCTCGCTCGTGCGTGCGCTCGAAGAGCGTTGGATCTTCGCCGCCGGCCTCGACGTCTTCGAACGCGAGCCGGAGATCCCGGAGGTCCTTCGCCAGCGGCCCGACGTCGTGATCCTGCCTCACATCGGAAGCGCGACGATCGAGACGCGCACGCGAATGGCGCGCATGGCCGCAGAAAACGCGCTCGCCGTGCTCGGTGGTCGGCGACCGCCCTCGATCGTCAACCCCGAAGTGCTCTAGACGTCAACGCACGCAGAGGAGCGAGCAGGGGAGCTGGCGCGCGACGCGCTCGGCTGTGTTGCCGATGAGGAAGCCGGATATTCCCGTGCGACCTTGCGTCCCGATGGCGATGAGGTCGGCGTGCTCGCGCACCGCTTGGCTCGCGATCGCGGAAGCCGTGTCCGTGGCCCACGCAGCCGTCACGCGAGGACGGAGTCGATGCCTTCTCGCAAGCGTGTGTAGTCGCTCGAGCGACTCCTTGTGGACCTTGCGCGAGAAGCGCCCCGCCGCCATCGTAGGTACCGCGGCCATCGCGAGGGCATCGACGGCGCGTTCGTCGAGCACGTTGAGAAGTGACACCGTCGATCCGTCGGCGCGCGCGATCGCGATCGCCTCGGCAAGCGCGGAATCGGACCGCGTCGAAAAATCGGTCGCGTGGAGGATGCGCTTGAACGCCGTTCGGGAACCCGGCGCGGCGACCAACACGGGACAGGGCGCGTGGCGGAGGACT
>JACOTG010000077.1 GCA_016178505.1 Planctomycetota bacterium | reverse complement strand
ATCACCGTCCTCCAGCTTCCGTCGGGTTCGAACGACCGCATCATGACGCGGTATGGGAGGGTCGGCATTCCGGCCCCGAACGGAAGCGAGTTCGCGTGCCCGAACACGATCATCTGTGGCGCGAGAACGCGAACCGGTCACCAAAGCAGCGTGCCGGCAAATCGTCCGGAGTTCCTCGACATCCGCCTCGAGGATCCGAACAACCCGGGGTACCCGGACGTCGTACCGCTACCCGCTCCCGCCGCTGCCGCGCTCACGATTGCGACTCCGGCGATCGCTGCCGACCAAAACGCGGCGCCGGCTCAATGCCCCGTTGCCGTCGGCTATCAGCAGTACACGTTCAACGGCGCCGCCGGAATTCCGGATCCGCTCGTTGCGTTCTTCCTCACCTGGTCGATCACTCCGGCGAACTCGAACGACCCGTGCTATCTCGCGATCGAGACGTCGGCGCCCTTCAACGGGCGCGCGTCGTACTTCAATTCGACCACCGTCACGTACATCCCCGGCTCCTTCAATGCGTGGATCGACGCGATCGCCTACTGCCCTCCGGGCCTGACCCTTTCGCTGCGCATGCACGGATCATCGGTGTTCCCTGGAGACCATGGGCTGCCCGACTGGTTCATCCGCGCGGACGAGGGCGGGACGATCGTCGATGACTACGTCTCCGCGACGATCGTCGTCGACAACGGCGCGCCCGCGCCGATTGCGCTCCAAACGCTGAGCCTGGTCGCCGATCCGAGCGTGATCAGCCCTCGTCTCGCGCCGAGAAACGTCGCTGCGCGGTTCGTGGTGTCGAGCACGCCGGGCGTTTCACTCGCCAGCGGCAATCCGTATTCGTGGCCGCCGGGGCGCACCACGTTTCGCGCCAGCGTGCCCGCGCGGATCGCGGGGAAGTTCCAGGCGTCGATGCCGGTGAATGTTCCCTTCGTCGCCATGAGCACTCCGCCGGGCCTTCCGCCGATCGTCGCGCGGGGAGTGCTCGGCGCCCGTCGTCAGCGCGGGCAGATCGACGACGGCACGGCCGAGCTCGCAATGATGGTGCAGGGTCCATCCGTGACCGGAGACGCGCTCGCCCAGCGTTTTCCCACCGTCCGTTTCTTTCCGAGAATCGGCGGCGTTCCCGTCACTCGAGTCGATGTCACGCGCATCGACGTCGCGGCCGTGTCCATCGGCTCCGTCCGTGGGTTCGACGCGATCGAGATCCGGCGCGACGATCCGGTGCTCATCCACTCCGCGGACCCATCGCCTCAGGGACTCTATGGCCGGATCGGCATCGCCGGCGACGGAGTGCCGGATCTTGCCATTCCCGCCGACCCGAACGGCGTTTGCCGCTTCTTCAGCTTCACGGCGACCCCGCCGATCCCCGTCCCGAGCACGGCCGACGTTTGGGTCGACGTCGTGTTCATGCCGGGGGCCATCGGGGGCGCCGGCCCCAACGGCACTTTTCTCTGCACCGACACCACGGCGGCAACCGTGCTCGGGGAATCGTTCGCGAGCTTTGCCGGCGCGGTGCCGTTCGTGCCGATGCCGCTCGACAACGGGATGGTTCGCCTCGTGTCGACGCCGATCCCGTTCGGCGGTCGCCCGTCGTTCGACCCTCCCGTGTTGAGAGCGAGTCCAGCGCCGCGTCCAGTGCTCGCGGGCCAGTACCCCATGCGAGTCGGGCGATAGCGTCCCGCCCCTTTCCAAGGCCGACGGCTCGTGCGAGCATGGCGGCTACTTCGTGCTGCGCGGCGTGGTGCCGAGCGGTCCGAAAATGAGTTTGGTGGAATTCGCCGACCGCCGAGGAATTGTCGTTCGTCCCGACTCGGTGGCGGCCTTCATCGCTCGGGAGGCAGCGTCGGCGTCCCATCGGTCGATCGAAGAGAAGAAAACCGAACGGGTGCGTCGAGCATCGGCTGAATTCGATCGGCCTACCTCCCCCTTGGAAAGGAGAGCCTCATGCATGCTCGTCGGTGGCTGGCGGGACTGGCGTTCAGCCTGGTCCCGCTCGGGGTCGCACATGGAAGTGGTGGCACCGTGATACCGGCTACCACCGGCTTCTTGGACTACGTCTATTCGATTCAGGCCCCGTCGGGAGGCAACGATCGCGCGATCACGCGCTACGGCACGGCCGGCGTTCCCGCACCGAACGGCACGGAGTTTCTTTGTCCGAACACGGTGATTTGCGGCGCTCGCACGCGTTCGGGTCACCAAGCGGTCACGAGCGCAAACCGGCCCGAGCTTCTCGACATTCGACTCGAGGATCCGAACAACCCGGGATTCCCGAACGTGGTTCCCGTGCCGGCGGCGACGGGAAACCTGACCCCTGGAACGCCGGCGATCGCCGCGGATTCGAACGCGACGCCAGCGCAATGTCCGGCCGCCCTCGCCTATCAGAACTACACGTTCAACAACGGGACCGGCGTTGCGGACCCGCTGTCTGCCGTCTTCCTCACATGGAGGTTCTCGGGAACGACCACGCCCTGCTTGCTCGCCCTGGAGACGCGCGCACCGAACAACACTCGCGCGCTTCTCTACAACTCGCTCACCGCGCAGTATGGAGGCGGACCGGGAAATCACTGGCTGGAGATCGTGACGTTCTGCCCAGCCGTGCTCACGCTGTCGATGCGCATGCACGGATCGTCGCAATACCCTGCCGATCCCGGACTCGCGGATTGGTTCATTCGAGCGGATGAAGCAGGGACGATTCTCGACGACTACGTCTCGACGACGATCGTCGTCGACAACGGAACATCCGCACCCATCACCAACGAGACGTTGCGACTGATGGCCGATCCCAGCGTCATCAACCCGAAGCTCGCGCCGCGCGACGTCGCAAACGTCTTTCGCCTGATCGGGTCGCCCGGCGTGTCGCTCGCCAGCGGCAATCCGTACTCGTGGCCTCCGGGTCGAACCGTGTTCCGCGCCAATGTTCCGGCAGCGGTGTCCGCGAAGTTCCAGGCGGCGATGCCGGTCAACGTTCCGTTCATCGCATCGAGCGCGCCACCCGGCCCGGGGCCCGCAGGCTCGGCGCCCGGTGTCCTCGGCGCACGGCGTCAGCGAGGCCAGATCGACGACGGAACGGCGGAGCTCGCGAGCATCGTGCAGAATCCGGGCCTGACCGGCGATGCGCTCGCGCAGCGGTTCCCCGCGCTTCGCTTCTTTCCGACGACGGGCGGCACCCGCGTCACACGCGTCGACGTGACGCGCATCGACGTCAGCGCGCTCTCGATCGGGACCGGCCGCGGCTTCGATGCAATTCAGCTTCGGCGCGGCGATCCGGTTCTCCTCAACTCGGCCGACATCTCGCCGCAGGGTTTGCTCGGCGGGATTGGAACGGTCGGCGACGCGGTGGTCGACGCGGCGATACCCGTCGATCCGAACGGCTGCCGTTTCTACTCGTTCCCGACGATCCCGGCCATCGCGGCGCCGAGCACCGACGACGTCTGGGCGATGGTGAGCATCATGCCGGGCGACAGCATTACGAGCGGCACCGGCCTCTGCGGGGATTCCACCGCGGCGACCGTGCTCGGTCAGTCCTACACGAGCCCCGGAGGCGTCACGCCGTTCACGCCGTCGCCGACGTTGAACTGGATGGTCCGCCTCATTTCCTTGCCCGTGCCGTTCGCGGGTCGGCCCGCGCCGGATCGCCCGACGATGGGCGGCAACGTGCGCTTGCCGATCACGGTCTATGGGCAAGTCCCGGTGATGTATCTGAAGTAAAGATTTTGAGGTGATGCAGCCCGGCTCTAGGTCACTGCATCTAGTTGAGGGCGGCGACCGGCGTTGGCCGCGCGGGTCGCCGCCCGACCTCGTCATCGACGAGGAACGTGCGGGCGCTTCATCTCGAACAGATCGCGAACGCGGCAGTAGAAGTCCCCACCGAGTCGCGCAATCGGGCGAAGCTTCGCCGGATCCACGACGCCCTCCGACAGGATCTCGTCCCGGACGTGAAAGCGAAGCACTTCGCCGATGACGAGGCTCGTGGGTCCGGCGCCGAGCTCGTGGATCTCGACGAGGCGGCACTCGAGGTTGATCGGTGATTCGCGAAGGCGCGGCGGCTTCACGCGATCCGACGCGACGGCCGTGAGCTTCGCGAGGTCGACCTCGCTCACCTCCGGCGGATAGTCGCCCGACGAGAGGTTCACCGACTCGGCCAATTCCTCCGTGGCAACGTTCACCACGAACTCGCGCGTCGATTCGATGTTGCGAAGCGTGTCCTTCTTCGTGCGTTCTCGTCCGCGACGACCAATTGCGATGGACACGAGCGGCGGATCTCCCGAGATTCCATTGAAGAAGCTGAACGGCGCGAGATTGACGAGGCCCGCGTCGTTCACGGTCGTGACGAACGCGATCGGCCGCGGCACGATCACCGAGATGAGGAGACGGTATGCCGCGCGTTCGTCGAGGCCGGTCGCGTCGATGAACATGCTAGTAGATCCGACGGATCTTCTTCGCCGAGTCGACGGCGAGGACGGCGCGCCCGAGCACGGCGTCCCCGGACACGCCAGCGGCTGCGGTCACGAATCGGCTGTCTCCGGTTGCGTCGAATGCGTCGGCGGCAACGAAGAGACGGCCTGGCGCCACGGTCACGGGATAGTCGTGCCGGTCGCCGCGCTTCCAATGGAGGTCGCGACGTACGATGACGTCGCGCATGACGACGGCACCGTTGACGGCACCGACCTTCACGGTGCTGGAACCACCCTCGGTGTTCGAGTCGAATTCGATTCGGGCGAGGCGCTGACCGTCGCGCTCGAGTGAAACGGCATCGTCCGCGTTCTCGAGGGCGACGCGCATCGTCCCTTCGTGCGTCGCGGCGACGATCGAACCTTTCTCGCTGCGAACGTCGCGGTAGACGGCATCGTCCTCGTCGTATTCCTGGAGCCGAAGCGTGAACGCGTTCGCGCCGATCTCGGCGCGTGCGACGAATGGCCCATCCGTGATCTCGATCGTGGCCGCGCCCCCCGCCTCGACGAGCACCGTCGCCTCGACCCGCAAGTCGGTGCACGAGATCGAGTCCGGCCGCCCCTGGAGGCGCCCCGCATCGCGGCGAACGATCTCGAGCCCCGTCTTTCCCAGTTCCGCGGGAAGCCGCACCGAACCGTCTGCGCCGAGCGAGACTCCGGCAGGCCACTTCCATCGATCGGCCGCCATCGCGAGCGACTCGAGCGGCAACCAGGCGATCGACTGGAGACCGTCCGGCTTGCGGACGATCCGGTTGTTCACGTAGAGATCGCCGTTCAAGATGTCGATGCGTTCGCCCGGGAGCCCGAGCACCCGTGCGAACGACGTCGACTCGCCCGCGCCGCGGATCGCGATCACGTCGAATCGGTGCGGCTCGATCGGGCCCCCGCCGTCGATGACCACCCACTCGTTGGCCGCGAGCGTCGGCGCCATTCGTGAATCGGTGCAGCACGCGGTGAAGACGCGGCGCGGTGTCGCGCCCTCGACGATCCACGACAACGGACCGGGCGATGCTTCGATGACGTGGCACGCCTTCAGGAATTCGGCGAAGCCCGCGTGCTCCGGCGGCGTCGCGGGAGCGGACGACGGTGCCTCGCACGCGATGTGAATGTGACCGAACGCCTCGCGCGTCTCGGGCGGAATCGAATCCCACAGCCGGCGGATCGCCACATCGTCGGCCGCGAGCGCGAGACCGAGGACGAGCGCGACGGCGTTCACGGAACGAGTCCCAACGCCTTGATGCGATTCTCGAGGATTTGTCCGTCGGTGAAGTGCGCGAGCTTGAGTACGCCCGGGTCGATGTCGCGGACCGAGTCCTCGGGGACGAGCCCCACGATCTCGCTCTCCACCACCTCGACGCCCGCCGCCTCCGCGCGCGTCCGAACGGCGTGGAACGCGGCTGGGATCGACGTCACTCGAAAATCCGTGAGGTTCATCGAGACCTGCGTGAGCCCGCGTTCGGGGAGCGCGAAGCCGAGGGCTTGGAGATTCGGCATGCCGCCAGACGATGCTCGAATCTCTTTCGCGATCTGCTTTGCGAGCTTCGGATCGGTTGATTGAAGGTTCACGTTGAAGGCGATGAGGAAGAATCGCACGCCGACCGCCGTGATCCCGGCTCTCGGATGAACGAAGTGCGGCCCTTCGTCCGGAACCTTGGTCGGGTCCTTGCCCACCACGTCCCGCAACCCCTCGAACTCGCCCTTCCGAAGCTCGCTCAGGCTGCGTCGCTCCGGTCGAGTCGCCGCTTCGCCGTAGAGAAAGCACGGGATCTGGAGGAACTCGCCAATGCGCCTCGCCAGCTCCCGTGCGATCGAGCAGCACTCTTCGATCGTCGAACCGCCGAGCGGGATGAGCGGGATGACGTCGGTTGCGCCCATCCGCGGATGCGCGCCTTGATGCTTGTTGAGGTCGATCAGCTCGGTCGCCTTCTCCGTTGCGGCGTACGCGGCCGCGATCACCGCGCTCGGCTTACCGGCGAACGTGATCACCGAGCGGTTGTGGTCGGCGTCGCTTTCGCGATCGAGCACCTTCGCACCGCGGACCGACTCGACGGCAGCGACGATCTGGTCGACGACTTCGGGCCGGCGGCCTTCGCTGAAATTCGGTACGCACTCGACGAGGCTCACGTCGTTCGGCTCTCCACTGGAGACCTTCGCTGGACTTCGACTCGGACTCGATGACATTCCCTGCGTTCGATTCTACGCACACGCACTTTCCTGCAGTCCCCTGTGCATTCGACGGGATTCACGGTTCTCGACTCTCCGATGACGGCGACCCTGGGTTCGAGGCCGTTCGGACGCGGTCGTCCACGACGACTCTTCCGGCCGCAACCACCGCTCGCACCAGGTTCACCCCATAGTGATAGGGCAGGAAACGATGATTCGGCGCGTCGAAGATCACGAGGTCCGCTCGTTTTCCCGCCTCCAGACTGCCGACTTCGCTCTCGAGCCGCAAGGACCTCGCCGCGTTGATCGTCGCCGCCGTGAGCGCTTCTGCCGGCGTGAGCTTCAAGTAGAGACACGCGATCGTGAGGATCATCGGCATCGAGCAGGTCATGTTCGAGCCTGGGTTGAAATCGGTGCCGAGCGCCACGGTGAGTCCCGCATCGACGAGCCGGCGCGCAGGTGCGAAGCGCGACAGCGCGAGGAAGAACGACGTGCCGGGTAGGAGCACAGCCGCGGTGCCGGCGCTGCCGAGTGCGTCGATCCCTCGATCCGATACCGCCATGAGGTGGTCCGCCGAGTCCGCGCGCAGCTCCGCCGCCAGCGCAGCGGCGCCGGAATCGACGAACTCGTCCGCGTGCAGGCGCAGCCGCAGCCCGTGGTCGCGTGCCGCCTCGAGCACGCGGCGCGATTCCGGCACTTCGAACACGCCCTTTTCGCAGAAGACGTCGGCGTACACGGCGAGGCGATCCCGCGCCACGGCGGGGATCATCTCGTCGCACAGCAGCCGCACGTAGTCTTCGCGCCGATCGCGGTACTCGTCGGGGAACTCGTGCGCGCCGAGGAACGTCGGCACGACGCGAACGGGATGTCCCGCGGCGGCCTTCTGGATCGCCCGCAGAGACTTCGTTTCGTCCGCGAGCGAAAGGCCGTAGCCGCTTTTTGCCTCGACCGTCGTCGTGCCGTGCGCGAGGAAGAGGTCGAGCCGACGGCGAGTCGACGCAACCAGGTCATCCTCGCTCGCCGCCCTCACCGCCCGCACCGACGATCGAATGCCGCCGCCCGCCGCCGCGATCTCCTGGTACGTGCGCCCCTGGACGCGCATCTCGAACTCGGCCTCGCGCGTCGCGGCGAAGACCGGGTGGGTGTGCGCGTCGACGAAGCCCGGCGTGACGAGGCAGTTCGCGGCGTCGAGCACCCGGCGCGGTCGATAGCGAGCCAGGAGCCCCGGGCTCGGCCCGACCGCAGCGATGCGATCCCCGGCGATCGCGACGCCGCCGTCGGCGACGATGCCGATGCGCCCGAGCGCGGCACCCGTCCGTGGCCCGCCCGCAAGCGTGCACAGCTCCGAGGCATGAATGACGAGCAGATCGCAGGGTTCCACGCGGTCGCCTTCTACGCTCGACTACCAACGATCAACGATCGACGATCAACGATCGACTACCAACGGTCGATCATCGAGAATCACGGACGCAGCGCGCGGGGATTATAGCGGCCCGTGACGGTGACGGGGCTCCCTGCTAGAATCCCGCCCCAATCGCATGCTGGACGACGACTACGCCGTCATCACGGAGGGACTCACCAAGACCTACGGCGACAAGGCCGCCGTCAGTCATCTCGATCTCCGCGTCAAGAAGGGTGAGTTCTTCGGCTTCCTCGGGCCGAACGGCGCCGGCAAATCGACGACGATCAAGATGCTGTGTGGCCTCTTGCTGCCGACGTCGGGCCGCATGACGGTGCTCGGACACGACGTCGTCGCGGATCCTCTCGCCGTGAAAGCGATGATCGGCATCCTCCCCGAGGACATCAACACGTACGAGCGCCTCACCGGATGGGAGCTGCTCACGTTCACGGGGCGAATGTACGGTCTCTCGCGCGCCGAGGCCGAGCAGCGAACCGAGCAGCTCCTGCGCCTCGTCGAACTCAACGAGGAGGACCGGCACAAGCTCGTCGTCGACTATTCGCTCGGCATGAAGAAGAAGACCACGCTCGCCTGCGCGCTCATCCACAATCCGAAAGTGCTGTTCCTCGACGAGCCCTTCAATGGAATCGACGCGATCACGGGCAGCGCGCTTCGCGAGGCGCTGCGCCGCGCGACCGAACGCGGCGTCACGATCTTCTTCTCGTCTCACGTGCTCGAGGTCGTCGAGAAGCTCTGCACGCGCATCGCGATCATCCACAAGGGCACGCTGCAAGCCGAAGGAACCGTGGCGGAGATCGCGGCGGCGAGAGGTTTCGCGCCCGGCACCGGGCTCGAGCAGTTGTTCGTCGAGATCGCCGGCGGCCAGGTCGATCGCGGAGACCTGAGCTGGATGTCGTGATCGCGTGAGCCAGCTTCGCCTTCTTCTCGCGCTTCGCTTCAAGCTCGCGTTTCGCCTGCACAGCGCGCGAGGAAGGATTCTCAGCGGAATCCTCCTCCTCGTCACGCTGGTCCCGATGTCCATCCTCCTCGCGTGGGGCATGTCCAAGTGGTTTCAGGGAATGAGCCCCAACTTGCGAAACGAGGCGCTGCACTTCCTCTATTTTGCGGTGTTCGTCGTGTGGGTGACGTCGCCGCTCCTCGGCTTCCGAGCGAACGAGTTCTTCGACTCGACGAAACTCTTCGTCTTTCCCGTGTCGCACCGCACCGTCTTCCTCGCCACGCTTCTCGGTTCATTTACGAACGGGACGCTGCTCTTCTTCCTTCCCTCGATGGTGACGGCGACGCTGACGATCCGGGAGGACCTGCATCCTGCCGGCGGCGGAACCGTGGCGTGCCGCTTGCTGATCCTCTTGCCGGCGCTCGTGCTCGTCGCGCAGACGGCCATCCAGTGTCTGACCCTCGGCCTGCTGAACCTCCTCCGCTCCCGTCGATTTCGCGATGTCACGGTCATCCTCGCCGCGGTTTTCGCCGCGCTTGCGTATTTGGGATTCCGCTTATTCGTCGAGCGATTGGGTGCGAGCCAGATCGTGCATTTCCTCAGCGCGGACCTGTCGCGCTTCCTCGTCGTCTCGCCGTCGTACTGGATCTCGCGTGCCATGATCGCGCTCCCCACTGAAGGCGTGATGGGCGCGCTCTCGGGGCTCGTACCTGCAGCAGCGCTCACCGTGGCGCTCGTCGTCCTCGGCGCTTGGCTCCAGAAGAAGGCCTACTTCGGCGAGATCCCGTTCGCCCAGTCTCCGAAGCGGGAAGCCGCGCGCGCCAAACGCGAGTCCGAGCAGCCGTCGAGCCATGTGTTGCCGGACGACGTCGGTGCCGTCTGCGCCAAAGAACTGCGCCTGCTGCGCCGGGAGCCGGCGGTGAAGACGCAGCTCATTTCGCAGGCGAGCTACTTGGTGATCCCCATCGTCCTTTCGATCATCTCCCCGCACCGCAGGCACGACGACGGCGATGTTTCGAATTCCGGGGCGGTCGTTCCGTTCATCTTCCCAGGGCTTCTCGCCGCGCTCTCCCTCGCCGAGTCGTTCCTGTTCTTGAACCTGTTCGGGCTCGAAGGGCCGGGCATCAACCTGCTTTTTTCGACGCCGATGCCGCGACGCCGCATCTTTTTCGGCAAAGACGTCGCCTACGTCGGGCTCTTCGGCGCCGTGAACACGCTGGTCCTCATGGTCCTCTCGGTCGTGATGAAGTTCGTGCTCGGCGCGTCGTGGATCGAGACGCTCTCCGATTTTTTCGTGTTCTCGTTCCTCGGGCTCACGCTCTTGGTCGTGCTCGTGAGCCTCGGCAACGTCTTCTCGGTCCTGCTCCCGATGCGCGTCGTCGCGCGCGGGCGGCGCGCTCTCAGCCAACAAAGCGTCGAGCGGGAAGGCTGCGCGAAGGGCGTCCTGCGCGCGCTGTCGCTGGTCGCGGTGATGATCTACCTGTTCCCCGTCGTCTTCCTGCTGATCCTCCCGCGCCCCCCGATCAGCCTCGTCGGACCCTGGTTCTACGCCGTATCCGTCCCCGTCGCGATCGCGTACGCCGCGATCACATGGATCATCTCCCTGCGAATCGGCGAATCCCTGCTCGCCAAGCGCGAGTCCCGCCTCCTAGCCTTCTACACCGCCTCACCCCAATAACTGACGCATACGGAGCCTGGAACCTTTTTCCCACTTAGGCGCCGAGGTAGGACGCGGCGTCTGCGCCGCGGGAGCGGTGAAGACGAGTCCTGACGCGTACGGAGCCAGGCATGCTTTCGCCGGACTCGCGTTAGGGCAGCGCGTGGCGGTTGCGCCATGGATCCGGCGGAACCGAGCCAGGCTCCACCTTTCCTCGCACGCGCTCAACTTCGACACAGTGGTTTTCCGATAAGCGCATCGTGGCTTTCCGTTCCGCAACGGACCGCGCTTTCTGGATAGCGAACGATGCCGAAGACGATCAAGCTCAGGCCGACGGCTCTCGACGACGATCTCCCGCTCCATCCTTCGATCGTTCGCCGAGTGCGTGAGATCGCGGGCCGCGCCCCGAACGCTCGGTCGGAGGACGACCTCCTGCAGCTCATCAGCGCCGATCCCTCGCTCGCCGCGCGAGCGCTTCGAATCGCCAGCGCTCCCATCTTCGGCCAGACCGGCGCGATGACGACGCTCTCGCACGCACTCGCGGTGATCGGTCCGTCTCCGTTCTGCTCGCTGGCGTCGGGAATCGCCGACCGCCGCGGCGCCGCCGAAGGAGAAGTGTGGGCCGCCTGGTGGGCGCACGCGCTGCACGCGGCATCGATCGCGCGCGCCCTCTCCGAGAAGCTCCGCTTCGAAGCGCCCGAGGAGGCGTACGTCGCCGGCCTCCTCCACGACATCGGCAAGGGTTACATGGCGGTCGCAAACCCGGAAGCCGTCATGGACATCGCCGGCTCCGACGACGAGTCGTGGTCGCGCCGCGAGCGCGAAGTCTTCGGTACGACGCACGAGGACCTCGGCGGCGCCCTCGCGAAGCAATGGAACCTGGGCGCGCCGTTGCTCGCCGTCCTTCGCCTCCATCACGCGCCGACGGCGAGAACGTCGCGCCTAGCAGCGCGAGATCGTTCTCTAGTCGCCATCGTCGCCGCGGCGAGCGGTCTGGCGCACGCGCGCGAGCCGGGTGGAGGCGCGTCGTCGAGCGGTCGAGCCACCCTCGAGCCGGCCGCTTCGCTCGGGCTTCGAGCCGCGTCGCTGCGATCCGTGTGTCAAGCCGCAGACGAGTCGCTCCTGCGCACCGCGCGCGCTCTCGGGCTCCACGCCGCGAACGTTGCGGATCTCTATCGGGAGCCGAGCGCTCGTCCCACGAGACGCAACCGACTCTTGCCGTCGCTCGACGGTTTGGCCGAGCCCAAGAAACCGTCCGGCCTGCCGTCGCTGGTCGACGTCCTCCACGACCTTCGATCGAAGCCCTCGTTCACGTCGGTGATAGAGGCGGCCCTCGAGGCGCTGCGCACGTGCCTCGGCTTCGACCGCGCGACCTTCCTCGAGAAGGCGCGACACGGGCGCACGTACCGCGCGATCCGCATCGTGGACGGTGCGCGCCAACGCGCGCGCGCGACCCTGCGGCTTTCGCCTGGCGGCGAAGACGCGACGCTGGCGCGCTGCATCGAGACGCGCCGCGCCCATGTCGCCGCCGACGCTCGACGAGACCGCTCGATCCTCGAGCACTTCGGCGCCACGCAAATGGGTCTCGCGCCGGTCGTGAGCCGAGGACAAGTGGTCGGGCTGCTCGCGGTCGACAACTTCGCGAGCCGCAGTCCGATCACCGACGGCGAACTGGCGCTCGTGGAAGTCGTTGCCGGCGAGGCGGGGCTCCTCCTCGACAATCACACACTGCAGTCGCAGGAAGCGCTTCTCAAGGAGTTCGCCGAGAAAGACGCGATCACCGGCATCAGCAACCGGCGCTATGCGATCGAGCTAGGCCGAAAGGAAGTGGATCGCGCGCGCCGATACGGAACGCCGTTGTCGCTCGTGATGCTCGACCTCGACGACTTCAAGGAGCTGAACGATCGCTACGGCCATCTCGCGGGCGACCGCGTCATCAGCGAAGT